>JAURXG010000158.1 GCA_030654555.1 Aquabacterium sp. | reverse complement strand
GCAGCGGGCCCATGAAAATCCACGTGCATGGGCCACGATGGCCTCGGCCCGGCCGGGCGCTGCATCGGCGGCCAGGCCGGCCTGCACCACCGCCCGCATCGCCGCGCCGTCGAAGCGATCGAAGTAATGCGCCACGGCGCCGCCCACCTCGGGCAGCGAGGTCAGGCGCGACAGGAACACCGGCTTGCCGAAGTGCATGGCCTCGATCGGCGGCAGGCCGAAGCCTTCGGCCAGCGACGGGAAGACGAAGCCCAGGCAATGCGCGTACAGCCAGGCCTTCTGCGGCTCGGCCAGGTCGAGCGCGAACACCACGTTGTGCAGGCCACGCTGCACCACCTGGCGCTGCACCTCGTCGCTGTAGACACTGCGGGCACCCGCCAGCACCAGCTGCTGCGCGGGCCAGGCGGCGGCCAGCTCCAGCAGCGCGGCGATGTTCTTGCTGGGCGCCATGCGGCTGATGTGCAGCAGGAAGGGCTGCGCGGCGCGGCCGCCGGCATCGGCCACGCCGTCCACCGGCTGCTGTGGCGCCCCGGTGAGATCGGTGGCGCCGTTGTGGATCACCTGCACCGGGGTACGCAACGGCACCAGCTCGCGCGCCAGGTCCTGCGCCACGTAATGGGTGATGGCGATGGCCAGCTCGCGCCGGGCCAGCCGCTGGCGCAGGCGCTGGCGATAGCGCGCGATCTTGGCCGGGCTCTTGGCATGCAGGAAGTTGAGGTCGTGCACCGTCTCCACCTGGTGCCGCGTGCCCAGCGGCGCGCGCAGCCGGTTGTGCTGGTGCAGCACGTGCCACAGCGCAAAAGGCGTGCTGCGCAGGTGCAGCCAGCGCTGGGTGGTGTGGGTGGCCAGGTAGCCCACCTGGTCGCCGTAGACGCCGTGGAACTGGCGGGGCAGGTGAAAGTGCAGGCGCCAGCCCAACTCGTCGCGCAAACGCGGCGCCTGAGCGGCCAGCGCCAGCCCGAGCTGGCGCGAGAACTCGCCCAGCCCGTCGTGCCAGTGCGCGATGCGGCCCAGGCTCAGGCCGATGTGTCGAGGCTCGGGCATGCGCTGGGTCAGCCCTGCGCGCGGGCGCCCAGGACCGCCTCGACGCGGGCCATCGCCTCGTCCACCGTGGGCCAGCGTGGCCAGTGCCGCAACACCTGCACCTGCGGACCCCAGGGTGCCCATTGCTCGGGTTTGGTGGGGCCCAGCACGCTGAGCACCGGCGCATCCACCGCCGCGGCCAGGTGGGCCGGGCCGGTGTCGTTGCTGACCACCAGCGCGGCGCGGCGCAGCAGGCCGCCGTAGACGCCCAGCTTCACGCCGGGCAGGCTGGTCACGCCCGGGTGGCCGCTGGTGATGATGTCCTCCTCGCCCGGCCCGGGGCAGGCCACCACGTCGCGGCCCAGCGTGCGCAGCGCCTGGGTGAACTCGGCGAAGGCCGGCCAGGTCTTGTCCTGCTTCTCGAACAGCCCGCCGGCAAACGGGCAGATCACCACGAAGCCCGGCCGGATGCGGTGCTGCGCCAGCAGGGCATCGGCGGCGGCTTGGTCGGCCGGCAGCGTCTTCAGGTCGATGCGCTCGGGCGGTGCGGCTTCGATGCGCAGGAAGCGGCAGGCCAGCTCCCAGTAGCTGGTCAGCGCATGGCCGCCGTAGGTGATGGGCTCGGCGCGCCGCAGCAGCAGGCCACGCGCTTCCTGTGCATAGCCCACCGCCTTCAGGCCGGCCAGGCGCATCTCGAGGGCGCCCGAGAACGAGGTGGGCAGCACCAGCGCGTTGTCGCGGCGGTCGAAGCCGGCATCCAGCGCCAGCGCCTCGCGCCGCAGCGCGCGCAGCTGCGCCACGCGCTCGCGCAAGGGCCCGGGGCGGGCATGGGTGGGCCAGCCTTCGCCGGCCAGCAGCGGGCTGGCCCAGCCCTTGCCGACCAGCACCGGCTGGTAGCCATGCGACTGCAGCAGGTGCAGCGCCGGCACGCCCAGGATCACGTCACCCACCCAGTTGCGCAGTCGAACGATCAGCGGGCGGGGTGTCATGCAGGCGGGCAGGGTGGGGAGGGGGCGGCGGCGCCCACATGGACAGCGCCGATAATTCAGGCTTCGCATTCTGCCAGCCGACCATGAACCCCACCCTTCCCAGCGCCGCCGAGGTGATCAACCTGCATGACCGTCTGCTGGCCACCGCCGGCTGGCCGGCCGAAGCGCCCGCACCGCGCGACGAGGGTCTGTGGTTGTGGATACAGACCAACCACCGCTTCAATTGCCGGCTGTGGGCCGAAGAGGACCTGGCGCGCCGCACGACGGTGGGGCCGGCCGAGATCGCCGCCAACAAGCGCGCGATCGACGGCTTCAACCAGGCGCGCAACGATGCCACCGAGCGCGTCGACGAGATCCTGCTCACCGCGCTGGGCCTGGTGGACGCGGCCTCGGCACGCACCGACGCACCGGTGTCCACCGTGCCGGCCGGCGCGCGACTGAACAGCGAGACCGCGGGCAGCATCATCGACCGCATGAGCATCATGGCGCTGAAGGTCCACGCGATGCGCCAGCAGACCGAGCGCAGCGACGTCGATGCCGCGCACCTCGAGGGCAGCCGCATCAAGCTGGGCCGGTTGCAGCAGCAGCGCGCCGATCTGGGCAGCTGCCTCGACGCCTTGCTGGCCGACGCGCTGGCCGGCCGCGCCTACTTCAAGGTGTACCGGCAGTTCAAGATGTACAACGACCCGAGGTTCAACCCCGCGCTGGTGGCTGAGCGGGCCGCGTCGGGCGGGCGGTGAGCCCGCCGCCCGGCCGCTCCCAAGGCGGGCGAACACCCCTCGGGGGTGGCCTGCGGTACACCGCAGGCCCGGGGTCGACGTGACCCGGGTCCTGATCGTCAAGACCTCGTCGATGGGCGACGTGGTCCATGCCCTGCCCGCGGTGAGCGACATGCAGCGCGCGCTGCCCGGCCTGCATGTGGATTGGCTGGTCGAGGCGTCGTTCGCCGCCATCCCGCGGCTGCATGCCGGCGTGGCGCGGGTGCTGCCGCTGGCCTGGCGCAAATGGCGCAAGCGTTTGCTGCAGGCCGAAACGCGGGCGGCGATCTCGGCGCTGCGTGCCGAGCTGAAGCGTGAACCCTACGATTTGGTGCTTGACCTGCAGGGCCTGCTCAAGAGCGTGCTGTGGGGCCTGCAGGCGCGCGGGCCGCTGGTGGGCTACGACCGCGCCAGCATCCGCGAGCCGGCGGCGGCGCTGTTCTACCGGCGCACGGCCAGCGTCCCGCGCAGCCTGCAGGCGGTGGAGCGCAACCGCCGCCTGGCCGCTGCCCATCTGGGTTATGCGATGCCGGCCACGCCACCCGACTTCGGCATCACGCCGCCGGCGGGCAGCTGGGCGGCGCCGTCGCCCAGCGCGGCGCTGATCCCCTGCGCCAGCCGGCCCGAGAAGCTGTGGCCCGAAGCGCACTGGATCGCCGTCGGCCAGCGCCTGCAGGCGGCCGGGCTGACGCCGGTGCTGGTGTGGGGCAGCGACGAGGAGCGCGCGCGCGCCGAGCGCATCGCCGCGGGCTGCGGCGGCGTGGTGCCGCCCTTCCTGTCGGTGGCCGACATGGCGGCGGTGCTGGGCCAGGCGCGCCAGATCGTCGGCTTGGACACCGGCTTTTCGCACCTGGCCGCGGCCTTCGGGGCGCCCACCATCGGCATCTACTGCGACCACGATCCCGGGCTGGCCGGCATCACCGGGCCGGGGCCGGTGGCCAGCTTCGGCGGCAAGGCGCAGGTGCCGACGCTGGACCACGTGATGGCGCAGCTGGAGCGGCACCTCACCCGCTGAGCCGGTCGGCCAAGGGCGCGCGAACCGCCGGCCGCGTGCGGGCCGGCGCGGGGCTCACAGCTCTTCGATCCTTTGTGGCGGGAAGGTGTCCCAGCCCAGGCAGCCGGGGCATTGCCAGAAGTGGCGCTGCGCCTCGAAGCCGCAGCCGGCGCAGCGGTAGCGCTGCTGCGGCCGGGCGGCACGCGCCACGGCATCACGCACGCTCTGGCGCGCGGTGTCGGGCCAGCTGGCGCGCGGCGTGTCCAGCAGCTCGAGCGCGGCCGACAGGCTGGGCTGCTCGCGCAGCAGGTCCATCAGCAGCGGCGAGGCGCCGGGCGGCAGGCCGTCCAGCAGCGCCAGCGCGCGCAGCAGATCGATGCCCGGCGCCTGCTGGAACATCGGCAGCAGCGCCTGGCGTGCCGCCTCGCCCTGGCCCGCGGCCTGGGCGACCGCGGCGTACTCGCCGGCCAGCCGGACGAAGGCCTCGGGGCAGCGCTGGCGCACGATCTCCCAGGCGGCCAGGGCCGCGGCGGTTTCGCCCTGCCGCGCCAGGCGCTGGGCACGCTGCACCAGCGGCCGCGCGGCCTGCGGCGCGGCCGCCTGGGCCTGGTCCAGCAGCGCGGCGGCCGCGGCGGCGTCCCCGCGTTCGTCGGCCTCGGCGGCCAGCTCGCAGTGGTAGTGCGCAATGCGGTTGGCGAACGAACCGGTGCCGCTCTTCTCCAGCGCGCCGGCGACCTCGGCGGCCAGCCGCCAGTCGCGGGAGCGTTCGGCCAATGCCAGCAGCGCCAGCCGGGCCTCGGTCTCGAAGGGCGTGCCCTCCAGCGCGCGGAAGGCCTCTTCGGCGCGGTCGAACAGCCCGGCCTTCATGAAATCCTGCGCCAGCGCATGCTGGGCGCGGTCGCGGTCGGCGGGGGTCAGGTCGGCGCGCTGCAGCAGGTGCTGGTGCACCCGCACCGCACGCTCGAACTCACCGCGCCGGCGGAACAGGTTGCCCAGCGCAAAGTGCAGCTCGCTGGTGTCGGGGTCGTGCTGCACCGCCTCGATGAAGGCGTCGATGGCCTTGTCGGTCTGCTCGTTGAGCAGCAGGTTCAGGCCCTTGAAATAGGCCTTGGGCGCCTCGCGGTCGGCACGCCGGAACTGCCGCAGGTCGAAGCGCGACGCCGCCCAGCCCAGCAGGAAGGCCGCGGGCAGCGCCACCAGCAGGCCGATCAGCAGCCCGGGGCTGTCGAAGTCCATGCGCTACAGGCCTTCGCGCGGCGGGTGTTCGGGCCCGAACTCGCTGGGCGCCTGCGTGACCGGATCACCGGCCTGGCGCGCAGGCGCGGGCGGCGGCGGGGCATGGCGCCGGGCCACGCGGCGATGCCGCCACCAGCTGGGCACCATCGCCAGCACGCCGATGGCGGCGCCGCCGGCAAAGGCGGCCAGCACCACGATCACCATCGGCGCCTTCCACTGCGCGCCGAAGAACCAGTGCACCACCACCGGCTGCTCGTTGTTGAGCGCGAAGGCGAACAGCGTGAAGAAGATGAAGGCCCGGAAGACCCAGAGGATGACGCGCATGGCTGTCGCATTCTAAGGAGGCCCTGCCGCGGCCCTGGCCCGCAGGATGTCGCATCCACCATGAAAAAGGGCCCCGAAGGGCCCTGGTGTGGCGGTGTTGCCGCTGCGCTGCGGCTGGCGTGCGATCAGCTTGCCGGGGTGTCGTCCGACACCGGCAGGCTTTCGTCCACCGACTCGCGCAGTGCCTTGCCCGGCTTGAAGTGCGGCACCAGCTTCTCGGGGATGGTGACCTTCTCGCCGCTGCGCGGGTTGCGACCCAGCCGCGGCGGACGCCGGTTGATCGAGAAGCTGCCGAAACCACGGATCTCGATGCGGTGGCCACGCGCCAGGGCGTCGCTCATCGCGTCGAGGATGGTCTTGACCGCGAACTCGGTGTCGCGCTGCGTCAACTGCCCGAATCGCTCGGCCAGCTTGTTCACCAGATCACTACGGGTCATGACGGGAGATGGAGTCCAGCGGTGGTTTGCATGCAGTCCCCTCTGGGGACAGGCCGCCAAAGGCGGCCAGGGGGCGGTGCCCGTCGCAGCCGCCCAACCCGATCCGGGTTTTGCCCGGTCGGGTTGGGTCAGCCCCTCGGGGGCGGCCGCCAGGCGGCCGGGGCTCCCTTATTCGCGGTTTTCCATCTTGGCGCGCAGCAGCGCACCCAGGCTGGTGGTGCCGGCGTTCTCACGCTCGCTGGTCTGCGCCAGGCGCTGCATCTGCTCTTGCTGGTCGGCGTTGTCCTTGGCCTTGATCGACAGCTGGATCGAGCGGGCCTTGCGGTCCACGTTGATGATCATGCAGTTGACCTCGTCGCCTTCCTTGAGCAGGTTGCGCGCGTCTTCCACCCGATCGCGGCTCAGCTCGGACGCCCGCAGGTAGCCGGTGACGTCGTCGTTGAGCTGGATCTCGGCGCCACGCGCGTCGACGGTCTTGACCTTGCCGTTGACGATGGCACCGCGGTCGTTGACCGAGGTGTAGTTGGCAAACGGGTCGCCGTCGAGCTGCTTGATGCCCAGGCTGATGCGCTCGCGCTCCACGTCGATGGCCAGCACGATGGCTTCGACTTCCTGGCCCTTCTTGTAGTTGCGCACGGCGGCTTCGCCGGTCTCGTGCCAGGACAGGTCGGACAGGTGCACCAGGCCGTCGATGCCCGAGGCCAGGCCCACGAACACGCCGAAGTCGGTGATCGACTTGATCGGGCCACGCACCTTGTCGCCACGGTGCACGGTGCCCGAGAACTCTTCCCAGGGGTTGGCCTTGCACTGCTTCATGCCCAGGCTGATGCGGCGCTTGTCCTCGTCGATCTCGAGCACCATGACTTCGACCTCGTCGCCCAGCGCGACGATCTTGGCCGGGGCCACGTTCTTGTTGGTCCAGTCCATCTCGGAGACGTGCACCAGGCCTTCGATGCCGGGTTCGATCTCGACGAACGCGCCGTAGTCGGCGATGTTGGTGACCTTGCCGAACAGGCGGGTGTTGCTCGGGTAGCGGCGCGACACGCCGTGCCACGGGTCGTCACCCAGCTGCTTGATGCCCAGCGAGACGCGGTTCTTCTCGGCGTCGAACTTCAGCACCTTGGCCGACAGCTCCTGGCCGACGGTGACCACTTCGCTGGGGTGACGCACACGGCGCCAGGCCATGTCGGTGATGTGCAGCAGGCCGTCGATGCCGCCCAGATCCACGAACGCACCGTATTCGGTGATGTTCTTGACCACGCCGTGCACGATGGCGCCTTCGGTCAGGGTCTCGAGCAGCTTGGCGCGCTCTTCGCCCATCGAGGCTTCCACGACGGCGCGGCGGCTCAGCACCACGTTGTAGCGCTAGCGGTCGAGCTTGATGACCTTGAACTCGAGCGTCTTGCCTTCGTACGGGCTCTGTTCTTTCACGTGGCGGGTGTCGATCAGCGAACCCGGCAGGATGGCGCGGATGCCGTTGACCAGGTCGGTGAGGCCGCCCTTGACCTTGCCGCTGACCGTGCCGGTGACGAAGTCGCCGGACTCGAGCGCGGTTTCCAGCGACAGCCACGAGGCTAGGCGCTTGGCCTTGTCGCGCGACAGGATGGTGTCGCCGTAGCCGTTTTCGATGGCGTCGATGGCCACCGAGACGAAATCGCCGACCTGGACTTCGAGCTCGCCCTGGTCGTTCTTGAATTCTTCGATCGGAACGTAGGCTTCACTCTTGAGGCCGGCGTTCACCACCACATGGCTGTGTTCGATACGCACGACTTCGGCGGAGATGACCTCGCCGGCGCGCATGTCGTTCTTCTTCAGCGACTCTTCGAACATCGCAGCGAAGCTGTCGGTGGCGAAGGGGCTGTCGGGGATGTGATCGAGAGACTGGGTTTGGGACATGGAGGGGTTCCTTGGTGCCGGCGAAAACCAAGTAAGAAGAAGCCGGCGGGGTGATTGCAACCGGGGTTGCGGGTTGGTTGAACAAGATCGCCGGTCCCCCGCCCTGATGGTTCGGCCTGACGGCCGCGGCGGGAGGGATCGGCGGGTGGGGTGGCTGCGTCAGTCGCCTTGCAGCGGCTGGAACGGCCGGCGCTGTGCCCACCAGCCCAGCACCTGATCGACCGATTGCTCGATCGTCTGGCCCGAGTTGTCGAGCAGCAACGCGTCTTGTGCGGGCCTCAGGGGTGCGATGAGCCGGGTTCTGTCCCGCTGATCACGCGCCTCCAGGTCCGCACGAAGGTCGTCGAGATTAGCAGAAATACCCTTTGAAATCAACTGCTTATACCGGCGCTCGGCGCGCATCGCGGGGCTGGCGGTGAGAAACACCTTGAGCGGCGCGGCCGGAAAGATCACCGTGCCCATGTCGCGCCCGTCGGCCACCAGGCCCGGCAGGCGCCGAAAGCCCAGCTGCAGCGCCTGCAGCGCACCGCGCACCGCCGGCAGCGACGAGATGCGCGAGGCCAGGCTGCCGACCTGTTCCTGCCGCAGGTTGGCGGCCACGTCGGCGCCAACGAGCAGCACCCGCTCGCCGTCGAAGCGCAGGTTCAGGCCGGCGGCCACACCGGCCAGGCCGGGCTCGTCGTCGGGGGCCACGCCCAGGCGCTGCGCGGCCAGCGCGGTGGCCCGGTACAGCAGGCCCGAATCGAGCTGGTGCCAACCCAGCCGGGCGGCGATGCTGGCCGCCAGCGTGCCCTTGCCCGACGCGGTGGGGCCGTCGATGGTGATCACCGGGATGTCGGATTCGGCGGCCTGCGCCACCGCGCACAGGGCCTCGAAGTAGTCGGGGAAGGTCTTGTCCACGCACTGCGGATCGAGGATGCGCACCGGCACCTCGGTGCCCGGCGTGGCCACCAGCGGGTTGAAGGCCGCCAGCGACAGGCACATCGCGATGCGGTGGTCGTCGTAGGTGTGGATGGCCGCGGCGCGCCAGCCATCGGCGGCGGGCGGCGTCACCTCGATGAAATCGGCGCCTTCGGTCACCGTGGCGCCCAGCTTGCGCAGCTCGGCGGCCATCGCGGCGATGCGGTCGGTCTCCTTGACCCGCCAGCTGGCGATGTTGGTGAGACGGGTGGTGCCGCTGGCGTACAGCGCCATCACCGCCAGCGTCATGGCCGCGTCGGGGATGTGGTTGCAGTCCAGCGTGATCGCGCGCAGCGGCCAGGCGCCGCGCCGCACGGTCAGCCGCCCGGGCGCGCCCTGCACCTCGGCGCCCATGGCCTGCGCGGCCTCGACGAAGCGGATGTCGCCCTGGATCGAATCGAGGCCCAGGCCCTCGATGACGACGGGCGCGGCCGTGGCCGCGATCGCCCCCAGCGCGACGAAGTACGAGGCCGACGAGGCATCGGCCTCGACGTGGATCTCGCCCGGCGTGCGGTAGGCGCTGCCGGCGGGGATGGTGAAGCGCTCGAAACCCTGCCGCTCGACCGCGATGCCGAAGCGCGCCAGCAGGTTCAGCGTGATCTCGACATAGGGCTTGCTGATCAGCTCGCCGTCGACCGCGATCACCACCGGGCCGGTGGTGGCGGCCAGCGGCAGCGCCAGCAGCAGCGCGGTGAGGAACTGGCTGGACACGTCGCCGCGCACGCGGATGTCGTGCCCGGTCTGCAGCGAACCGCCCGCCGTGCCTTGCAGCGCCAGCGGCGGGTAGCCGTCGGTGCCGAGGTAGTCGATCTGGCAGCCGAGCTGGCGCAGCGCGTCCACCAGATCGCCGATCGGCCGCTCGTGCATGCGCGGCACGCCGCTCAACTCGAAGCGCCCGCCCTGCAGCGCGGCCAGCACCGCCAGCGCGGCAGCCAGCGGCCGCATCGCCGTGCCGGCGTTGCCGAGGAACAGCGCGGCCTCGTGCACGGGCAGCCGCCCGCCCAGCCCGGTGACGGCCAGCGCGCCGTCGGCCTGCGTCTGCAGCCCGCAACCCAGCGCCTGCAGCGCGGCCAGCATCACCCGGGTGTCGTCGCTGGCCAGCAGGTCGCGCACGATGGTGGTGCCTACGCTCAGGCCCGCCAGCAGCAGCACGCGGTTGGAGATGCTCTTGCTGCCCGGCAACTGCACCGTGCCGGTGGCGCCGCGCAGTGGCGGCAGGTCGAGGAAGGGGATGGGGTTCATGGCGACATCGGTGGAGGGCCGATCGGTTCAGGTCCGGGTCCGGACCGTGTGCGTCAAGCCGGCGATCGGGGCTGGCGTTTCACTTGACGGCCGGCCCGCGGGGCACGCCGCCGATCTGCCAGGCGCCGCGGGCATCGGAGGCGCTGCGGATCAGGTCTTCCAGCGCCTGCGTGTTGCCGGCCAGCATCACATGCTCCAGCGCGTCGAGCGCAAAGCGGAAGCGCTGGCTCTGCTTGAGCACCTCTTCGCGGTTGGCCAGCAGGATGTCGCGCCACACCGCCGGATCGCTGGCGGCGATGCGGGTGAAGTCGCGAAACCCGGGGCCGGCCAGCGACAGGAAATCGCGCCCGGCCGGCTGGTTGGCGATGGCCGAGAAGTAGGCGAAGGCCAGCAGGTGCGGCAGGTGGCTGACGGCGGCAAACGCGGCGTCGTGGTTCTCGGGGGTCATGCGCAGCACCTGCGCGCCGATGGCCGTCCACACGTCGGTGGCCTTGCGCAGCAGGTCGGGCTGCGTCTGCGGCAGCGGCGTCAGGATCACCTGGCGGCTGTTGTAGAGCGATGCGTCGGCATGGGCCACGCCCGATTGCTCGCTGCCGGCGATCGGGTGCGCCGGCACGAAGTTGCCGATCTGCTGGCGCAGCACCCGGCGCGCGGTGTCGACCACGTCGCGCTTGGTCGAGCCCACGTCCATCACCAGCATGCCATCCTTGATGCCGTGGCGGATGGCGCCGAAGGTGGCCTCGGTGGCGGCCACCGGCACGGCCATCAGCACGATGTCGGAGCCCGACACTGCCAGCAGCGCCGATTCGGCCGCCACGTCGATCACGCCCAGGCGCTTGGCCAACTCCGTCGTGGACGGCGACTTGCTGTAGCCGACGACGCGCTTGACCAGCCCCGCGCGCTTGAGCGCCAGCGCGAACGAGCCGCCCATCAGGCCGCATCCGATGACACCGAGCTGGTTGAACATGGGCTTGATCTGGCGCGCGTGCTCAGTGCACGTCGATGGGGTAGGTGCCCAGCACCTTGAAGAAGGCGCAGGCCTCGCGCAGCGCGCGCAGCGCCGCGCCCACGTGCGGCTCGTCGGGGTGGCCCTGCAGGTCGATGTAGAAGTAGTACTCCCACTGGCCCGAGCGCGCGGGGCGCGACTCGAAGCGGGTCATCGACACGCCGTGCTCCTTCAGCGGCACCAGCAGGTCGTGCACCGCGCCGGGCTTGTTGTCCACGCTGACCACCAGGCTGGTGCAGTCGTGGCCCGAGGGCCGCGGCGCCGGGTGCCGGTCGGGGTGGGTGACCACCGCGAAGCGGGTGCGGTTGTGGGCGTCGTCCTGGATCGCCGGCGCCAGCAGGTGCAGGCCGAACTCGGACGCCGCGCGGGTGCTGGCGATCGCGGCCAGGCCCTCGTCGATGGACGCCAGCCGCGCACCCTCGGCGTTGCTGGACACCGGCCGGCGCTCGACGTCGGGCAGGTGGTGGCTCAGCCAGCCGTGGCACTGGGCCAGGGCCTGAGGATGCGCACACACCGCGGTGATGCCGGCCAGGTCGTTGCGCTTGCGCAGCAGGTTGTGGCGCACGATCAGGCTGGTCTCGCCGATGATGAACAGCGGCGTGGTCAGGAACAGGTCGAGCGAGCGCGCCACCACGCCTTCGGTGGAGTTCTCCACCGGCACCACGCCGAAATCAGCCGCCCCGGCGGTGGTGGTGCGGAACACCTCGTCGAAGCTGGCGCAGGGCACCCGCACGATCGAACTGCCGAAGTAGCCCAGCGCCGCCTCTTCGCTGAAGGTGCCGGCCGGGCCGAGGTAGGCCACCCGGGTCGGAGTCTCCAGCGCGCGGCTGGCCGACATGATCTCGCGCCAGATCGGCGCCACCGATTCGTTCTTCAGCGGCCCGGGGTTGATGGCCTTCAGGCCATCGATCACTTGCGCCTCGCGCTCGGGGCGGAACACCGGCGAGCCCTCGCTCTTCTTGAGCTCGCCCACCTCCACCGCCACCTGCATGCGGCGGTTCAGCAGGGCCAGCAGTTCGCGGTCGAGGGCGTCGATGCGCTCGCGCAAGGCCAGCAAGGCCGGGTTGGGGCCGGCGTCGGCGGCGGGCAGCTTGGGTTGGTCGGCCATGGCGCGGGTGCAGCGGATCGGTTTACTTCTTGGTCGGGCCCGAGGCCTTGGCCGCCGGTGCCGCGGCGCGCGGGCCGGAGGCGCCCGGCGCGGCACCCACCGCGGCGGCGAGCTTGGCGCCCATCACCTGCTCCAGCGCCTTCAGCTTGGGTTCGATCTGCGGCCGGGTCTCGGCCACCAGCTTCTGGCCCAGGCCTTGCTGCAGTTCGGGTGACATCTGCTGGTACTTGCGGCTGACCGGCGATTCGAGCCAGCCGATCAGCACCTTCAGCTCGTCCTCGCTGAACTTCTCTTCCAGCGCGGCGCCGATGGTCGACGGCGCGTTCTTCACCGCGCTGGCGCGCAGCAGCGGCGCCACGTCGTCGAAGAACTTGCGCACCTCGCCCTGCAGCTCGGCGCCCAGCGCCTCGCGCTTGTCGGCGGGCACGCGGCCCATGGCCTGGCCGGCCACTTGCAGCACCTGGTTGGCGGTCTGGTTGGCAATGCCCACGCCCACGCTTTCGATGCCCGCCTGCTGCAGCGTCAGCACCTTCTGCACCAGGTCCTTCTTGGCGCTGGGCGTGGTGCCCTGCGCCGCGCTGAGGCCGGCGGCGCCGGCCAGCACGGTGATGAGGGCCGCGCGGGCCAGTCGGGAGGTCAGGTTCATGGGGTATCCAGGTTGGGGGTGTCTGTGTCGGTGTCGGGCTCGTCGGCGCCGTCGGTGGGGTCGCCGCCTTCGCCGGCGGCATCCACGTTGGCATCGTTCTCGACGATGCGCTGCAGGCCCGACAGCTTGCTGCCGTCGTCCAGCGCGATCAGCGTCACGCCCTGCGTGGCGCGGCCCAGTTCGCGGATCTCCGAGACACGCGTGCGCACCAGCACGCCGCGGTCGGTGATCAGCATGATCTCGTCGGCCGGCCGCACCAGCGTGGCGGCCACCACCTTGCCGTTGCGCTCGCTCTGCACGATGGCGATCATGCCCTTGCCGCCGCGCAGGTGGCGGGTGTACTCGGTGATGCTGGTGCGCTTGCCGAAGCCGTTCTCGGTGGCCGTCAGCACGCTCTGCTCTTCGTCCTCGGCCACCAGCAGGGCGATCACCGACTGGCCGTCCTCGAGGTTCATGCCGCGCACGCCGCGCGCCTGGCGGCTCAGCGGGCGCACGTCTTCCTCGTCGAAGCGCACCGCCTTGCCGTTGTCGGAGAACAGCATCACGTCGTGCTTGCCGTCGGTCAGCGCCGCGCCGATCAGGTGGTCGCCCTCGTCGAGGTCGACCGCGATGATGCCGCTCTTGCGCGGGTTGCTGAACTCGTCGAGCGCGGTCTTCTTCACCGTGCCCAGCGCGGTGGCCATGAAGATGTAGTGATCACCCGGGAAGGTGCGGAACTCGCCGGTCAGCGGCAGCACCACGGTGACCTTCTCGCCCGGCTGCAGCGGGAACATGTTGACGATGGGCTTGCCGCGCGAATTGCGCGAGCCCTGCGGCACCTCCCACACCTTCAGCCAGTAGACCCGGCCGCGGTCGGAGAAGCACAGGATCCAGTCGTGGGTGTTGGCGATGAAGAGCTGGTCGATCCAGTCGTCTTCCTTGGTCTGCGTGGCCTGCTTGCCGCGGCCGCCACGGCGCTGCGCGCGGTACTCGGCCAGGGGCTGGCTCTTGATGTAGCCGGTGTGGCTGAGCGTGACCACCATGTCGGTGGGCGTGATCAGGTCCTCGGTGCCGAGTTCCTGCACGTTGTGCTCGATCACGCTGCGGCGCGCGCCCACCTTGGTCTGGCCGAACCCCAGCTTCACCGCCAGCAGCTCGTCCGAGATGATGGTGGTCACGCGCTCGGGCCTGGCCAGGATGTCGAGCAGGTCGGCGATGACGGCCATCACCTCCTTGTACTCGCCGATGATCTTGTCCTGCTCCAGCCCGGTCAGGCGCTGCAGGCGCATCTGCAGGATTTCCTGTGCCTGGTCGTCGCTCAAGCGGTACAGGCCATCGGGCTGCAGGCCGATGTTGGCGGGCAGGCCTTCGGGGCGGTAGGCCACGCGGCCGCCGGGCGTGTCGCCCTCGGCGCGGGTGAGCATCTCGCGCACCATCGAGCTGTCCCAGCTCTTGGCCATCAGCGCGGCCTTGGCCACCGGCGGCGTCGGGCTGGTCTTGATGGTCTCGATGAACTCGTCGATGTTGGCCAGCGCCACCGCCAGGCCTTCGAGCACATGGCCGCGTTCGCGCGCCTTGCGCAGCTCGAACACCGTGCGCCGCGTCACCACCTCGCGCCGGTGCTCGAGGAAGATCTCCAGCAGCAGTTTCAGGTTGCACAGCTTGGGCTGGCCCTCGATCAGCGCCACCAAGTAGATGCCGAAGGTGTCCAGCAGCTGCGTCTGCTTGTACAGGTTGTTCAGCACCACCTCGGGCACTTCACCCCGCTTCAGCTCGATCACAACCCGCATGCCGGACTTGTCGCTCTCGTCCTGGATGTGGCTGATGCCGTCGATCTTCTTCTCGTGCACCAGCTCGGCGATGCGCTCGAGCAGCGTCTTCTTGTTCACCTGGTACGGGATCTCGTCGACGATGATCGACTGGCGCGAGCCCTTGTCGATGTCCTCGAAGTGGCACTTGGCCCGCATCACCACCTTGCCGCGGCCGGTGCGGTAGCCCTCGCGCACGCCGTTGACGCCGTAGATGATGCCGGCGGTGGGGAAGTCGGGCGCCGGCACGATCTCCATCAGCTCCTCGATCGTGGCGCCCGGCACCTTCAGCAGGTGCAGGCAGGCGTCGACGATCTCGTTCAGGTTGTGCGGCGGGATGTTGGTGGCCATGCCCACCGCGATGCCGGCCGAGCCGTTGACCAGCAGGTTGGGCAGCCGCGCCGGCAGCACGGTGGGTTCTTTCTCCGAGCCGTCGTAGTTGGGCGCGAAGACGACCGTCTCCTTGTCGATGTCGGCCAGCATCTCGTGGGCGATCTTCGACAAGCGAATCTCGGTGTAGCGCATCGCCGCCGCGTTGTCGCCGTCGACCGAGCCGAAGTTGCCCTGGCCGTCGACCAGCATGTGGCGCAGCGAGAAATCCTGCGCCATGCGCACGATGGTGTCGTACACCGCGGTGTCGCCGTGCGGGTGGTACTTGCCGATCACGTCGCCGACGATGCGCGCGCTCTTCTTGTAAGGGCGGTTCCAGTCGTTGTTCAGCTCGTGCATCGCAAACAGCACCCGGCGATGCACCGGTTTGAGGCCGTCGCGCGCATCGGGCAGCGCGCGGCCCACGATCACGCTCATCGCGTAATCAAGATATGAGCGGCGCATCTCCTCTTCGAGGCTGATGGGCAGTGTTTCCTTGGCGAAGGGCGTCATGCAGGTGCGGCGTGGCGGCGCCGATGGGCAAAGGGAGCCGGCGCAGACCGTTCCGCGTGGCAACCGGTGATTCTATGCGGCCCCCAGTTGTCGCGGCCATGCAACAACACGGCCCGTCAATCGCATCTGGCGGCTGAAAAACCGGTCCGCGGAGGGCCCTATGGCACAATGAGGCATCGGTGGCAAACGCTTGCTAAACCGGGTGTTTGCCGGCTTTTATTGCTTCCGATTTGGACATTACGCAGGCATCTGCGGCTTTCCTCGAGAGGAGAATCATGAAGAAACTGAACAAGGTGGCGGTGCTCTTCGCGTCGGCCGCTATCGCAGCGCCCTTCGCGGCTTTCGCGCAATCCAACGGTGCCGACAACTGGCGCTCGACCGATGGCACCGTTTGGAAGAACGGCACCAGCGAACTCTGCTGGCGTGACGCCAACTGGACCCCGGCCACGGCCGATCAAGCCTGCGACGGCGCGCTGAAGCCGGCCGCTCCCGCGGCTGCTCCGGCACCCGCTCCGGTCGCGGCTCCGCCCGCTCCGGCACCGGCGCCCGCACCTGCACCGGTCGTTGCGCCGAAGCCGGCTCCTGCGGTCGTGCCGGCTGCGCCGGTGAGCGAGAAGGTCACCTTCGCCGCTGACGCCTTCTTCGACTTCGACAAGTCGGTGCTCAAGCCCGAAGCCAAGGCCAAGCTGGACGATCTGGTCGGCAAGACCGCGGCCGTCGCGCTGGAAGTCATCATCGCCGTGGGTCACACCGACGCCGTGGGTACCGATGGCTACAACCAGAAGCTGTCGGTGCAGCGTTCCGAAGCTGTCAAGGCCTATCTGGTGGGCAAGGGCATCGAAAAGTACCGCGTCTACACCGAAGGCAAGGGCGAGAAGCAACCGGTGGCTGACAACAAGACCTCCGAAGGCCGCGCCAAGAACCGCCGCGTCGAAATCGAAGTGGTGGGCACTCGCGCCAAGAAGTGATCGCAGGCCTTCGGGCCTTGCATCAGCGTCCCGCCTCGGCGGGGCCTTCAAGAACCCCGCCTCGGCGGGGTTTTCAGTTTGTGCCGTTACGATGCCCTCATGACCGTGAATGCCGACCCCCAGGAACTGGCCAAGTTTGGTGAACTGGCCCACCGCTGGTGGGATCAGGATGGTGATTTCCGCCCGTTGCACCAGCTCAATCCACTGCGGCTGGACTGGATCGACCAGCAGGCGCGCCTGGCCGGCAAGCGGGCGCTGGACGTGGGCTGCGGCGGTGGCATCCTGGCCGAATCGATGGCCCAGCGTGGCGCCGAGGTGCTGGGCATCGACCTGTCGACCAAGCCGTTGAAGGTGGCCCAACTGCACGCGCTGGAGGCCGGCGTCGCCAACCTGCGCTACCGCGAGGTGGCGGTCGAGGACCTGGCGGCCGAGGCGCCGGCCAGCTTCGATGTGGTCACCGCGATGGAGATGCTGGAGCACGTGCCCGACCCCGCCTCCGTGGTGCGGGCCTGTGCGGCCCTGGTCAAGCCCGGCGGCTGGGTGTTCTTCTCCACCATCAACCGCAATGCCAAGGCCTGGTTGCTGGCCATCGTGGGTGCCGAGCATGTGCTCAAGCTGCTGCCCAAGGGCACGCACGAATACCAGCGCTTCATCCGCCCGAGTGAACTGACCCGTTTCGCCCGCGAGGCCGGGCTGGTTCCCGATGGTTTCAAGGGTCTGGAATACAACCCGCTCACCCAGCGCTTCCGCTTGTCGAACGACACTTCGGTGAACTACCTGCTGGCCTGCCGGGCACCTGGATGAGGCCCGCGGCGCCCGTGCTGCTGTTCGACCTGGACGGCACGCTGATCGACAGCGCGCCCGATCTGGCCGGCGCAGCCAACGATCTGCGCGCCGAACATGGGCTGGCGCCGCTGCCGCACGCGGCCCTGAGGCCGATGGTGGGTGCGGGCGCCCGCGGCATGGTGGGGGTGGCCTTTGGCGTGCTGCCGGGCGACGAACGCTTTGCCGATCTGCGCGACGCCTTCCTGGCGCGTTACGCCGAACGGCTGCTGCGCAGCACCCAGGTGTTTGCCGCGGTGCTGCCGGTGCTGGATGCGCTGGACGCGGCCGGCTTGCGCTGGGGCATCGTCACCAACAAGGCGATGCGCTTCACCGCGCCGCTGGTGGCGGGGCTGGGCCTGGCGCAGCGCGCCGCGGTGGTGATCGCCGGCGACACCACGCCGCATGCCAAGCCCCATCCCGCGCCGCTGCTCGAGGCGGCGCGGCGCATCAGCGTGGCGCCCGAGGCCTGCGCGTACATCGGCGACGACCACCGCGACATCCTCGCCGGGCAGGCCGCGGGCATGGCCACGCTGGCCGCCGGCTGGGGCTACCTGGGGCAGGGCGAGCCGGTGCACGCCTGGGGCGCCGACCGCGTGCTTTCTTCGCCGGGCGAGCTCTTGCATTGGCTGGAACTGGCCTAAACTAGGTCTTACCAGGGGCCGACCTGGCTTCGACGTGGGTACGGAGTCGGTTCAGGGCATGCCGAGCACCAGTTCGCTCGTAAAACCACTGGAAACAAAGTAACTGCGAACGATACTTCGTACGCCCTCGCCGCTTAAAAACCGGTGAGCTTCGCAACGGTTCGCCGATGGGCCGGGCCTGATGCCGCAAGGCAAAGGGCTGCGAAGTCATACACATTGGCTGGTGCCCTGCTGCGTCATTCAGCAGGGGACGAGAACCAAGTGACTGGTGGGCCCGATAGCGTGCTGCTGCGCGATCAGGCTCACGAGACTCAAATCAGACAGCTAAGCATGTAGAACTGGCCGGTGATGGCTTGCGGACGGGGGTTCGATTCCCCCCGGCTCCACCATTTTTCTTTAAGTTGTTGATTTATAAGGATTTTCTAGCGCTGACAGCTGCTGATGTCCCACTTGGCTACCCCAATTTACGCACCCATCCGGTGCGCGGGAGGTCTTGTGGCGCAAGGTGGTGGACTACGTCGGAATCGGTGCGGCGTGTGGTGTTGG
>JAURXG010000150.1 GCA_030654555.1 Aquabacterium sp. | reverse complement strand
CAGTTCTGATGCGCGCGCGCCTGGCGTGGCTGCTGCCGCTGGGCCTGGCGGTGGGCTGCGTGACCACCGAGCCGATGCGCCGCGTGGCGCTGGACGACACCTGCGTGGCCTCGGTTGGCCAGCTCACCGCGCACCCGGCCTTCGTGCCGGATCCGGCCGAACCCAAGCGCAAGCCGCGCCAGGCGCAGTTCGCCGACTACGCCGGCTGCCTCGAGCGTGACGGCGACCGCACCGGTGCGGCCCTGTTCCGGATCGACCAGGTGCCGGCGCCGTCCACCGTGACGCTCACCATCGTCAGCGATCCGCGCGGCACGCTCGCCGCCCGCGTGGAGCTGCTGGACGAGGGCTTCAAGGTGGTGCGCAGCCATCGCTTCGACGAGTTCGTGCGCCGCGGTTCGCAGTACTCGCTGGACATGTTCCACAACGCCGGCGACCCGCCGGTGCGCTACCTGCTGGTGTCCCCGGATGCCGCCAGCGTGGGCGAAGTGGACCAGCAGATGAGCTCGCAGATGCAGACCCTGTTCGTCGGCACCGGCTTCTACATGCACGGCACCGAAAACGTCAGCAACCGCCCGCTGGGCGACGCCGGCAACCTGGTGGTGAGCGTCCGCCCGCAGGGCTCCACGCCGCTCAAGAACTGACCGCCCAGGCGGGCCCTCCCGGCCCGGCAAAACCCACGAGGCCGGCCCCGCAACGGGCCGGCCTCGTGCTTTGCGCGCCCCGGAAAACCGGCCCCGGCCGCCCCGCCGGCGGCGTGTGGCGCCCCCTCCCCCCCTTTGACATACTCGGGACGGGCGGCCGATCGGCCGCTTATGTTTGTTCAATTGTTGAACTCTGGGGAGGGTTTACATGTTCGAGCAATACGGAATGCACCTCGCGCTGGCCTGTGCGGCCATCGCCATCCTTTACGGCATCGTCGTCGCGAAATGGATCGTCGGCCAGCCGGCCGGCAACGAGAAGATGCAGAAGATCGCCGCGGCCATCCAGGAAGGCGCCGGCGCCTACCTGCGCCGCCAGTACCGCACCATCGCCATCGTCGGCGTCATCCTGTTCCTGGTGATCGGCTTCGTGCCGCAGCTGGGCTGGCCCACCGCCATCGGCTTCCTGATCGGCGCGGTGCTGTCGGGCCTGGCCGGCTTCATCGGCATGTTCGTCTCGGTGCGCGCCAACGTGCGCACGGCGCAGGCGGCCACGGTGAGCCTGAACTCGGCGCTCAACGTCAGCTTCAAGGGCGGCGCCATCACCGGCATGCTGGTGGTGGGCCTGGGCCTGCTGGGCGTGGCAGGCTACTTCTGGTACGTGCTGGGCGGTTCGGGCGCGCAGACGGCGGAGGCGGTGAATGCCGCGCTGCAGCCGATGATCGGCCTGGCGTTCGGCAGCTCGCTGATCTCGATCTTCGCGCGCCTGGGCGGCGGCATCTTCACCAAGGGCGCCGACGTCGGCGCCGACCTGGTGGGCAAGGTGGAAGCCGGCATCCCCGAGGATGACCCGCGCAACCCGGCGGTGATCGCCGACAACGTGGGCGACAACGTCGGCGACTGCGCCGGCATGGCGGCCGACCTGTTCGAAACCTACGCCGTCACCGTGATCGCTTCGATGCTGATCGCCGGCATCGCCTTCGCCACCTACGGCTGGGCGGGCGTGGTGTACCCGATGGTGCTGGGCGCGGTGTCGATCCTGGCCTCGATCGTCGGCACGTTCTTCGTGAGCGTGCGCGAGGGCGGCAAGATCATGAACGCGCTGTACCGCGGCCTGGCCGTTTCCGGCGTGCTGGCGGCGGGTGCGTTCTACTGGGTCAGCAACGAGATGTTCAGTGCCGACCTGGCGATGCCGCTGTTCTACTGCGCGCTCATCGGCCTGGTGCTGACCGCGGCCATGGTGGTGATCACCGAGTACTACACCGCCACCGAATACGGCCCGGTGCAGCAGGT
>JAURXG010000132.1 GCA_030654555.1 Aquabacterium sp. | reverse complement strand
CGATGCAGGCGTGCATGCGCGCACCCATGAAGAAGTGCATGCCCGAGATGAAGCTCTTGGCCTGCATCGGCGAATCGAAGGGCCCGGCCACCTCCACACCGGGATGCTCGGCCGCCACCGCCTGCGATGCGCGCAGATCGTCCTCGGCCAAGCGGCCCGCGGTCACCACGTGCGGCACCAGCACCACCTGCACATCGGGCAAGGCGTTGAAGTGGCGGACCAGGGCATGCACCGTCTGCCGGTAGTCCAGCGCCAGGCCGAACTGGTTGTCGCCCGAATAGCCGCCGGCCCATAGCAGACCCGAGACATTGATGCCCACGCGCACCGGCGAGGGCGGCGCATCACACCGTTCGTAGGGCAGGGCAAACGCCACGTCGATGGCTTCGAGGAACGGCGTGCGCAGATGACGCGACTGGAAGTATTGGGTGGACAAGCCATCACGCGCGCACACCAGGCTGGCACGGCGCATGGCCACGTCGCCCAGCCAGGCGGCCAGCGGGCGCTTGAACGGGCCCAGGGTTTGCGGGCTGAGCACCAGCTTGCGGCCATCGCGCGCGGCGCGCAGCTTGGTGCCGATGAGGAAGGCCAGCCGCTTCCAGCCATAGATGTCGGAGAAGCTGTCGCCCTCGCCGATGTCGAGCACCAGGTCGCACTTGGCCAGGCATTGCGCGAGTCGGCCGTCCAGCCCGAGCAGGCGCTTGCCGTTGACCTGGCAGACGTCGACCACGCGCGGATCACCGGCCACCGCACCATCACGCGCCCACCCGATGATGACGAAGCGCACCTGCACACCCACGTCTTGCGCGGCCTGTTGCACCAGGTGCATCTGGCCATGGGTCAGTGCACCGACACCCAGGTTGGCGGAATCGATGCTGTGCCAGAGCAGGCCGACGTGTACGGTCTTCATTGGTCTTGATGCGAATGCCTGCACCACTGTCATGCCAGCCTGCGCTTGATGGACCGCAAGGCGCGCCAGATCGCCGTGCGCTTCAAAGTTCGCTTGACGCGCACGGCTGCGGGCGTCTTCGGCGCCAACCGGGCATCAAGCTGTTCATCGCTCCAGGGATGCGCAGCGAGTTGCGTTTCCTGCGCTTTGCCGTAGACGCCCATCAGGTAACAAGGGGCCAGCGTGCCGTCTCGGGCGCAGGCTTCGTCAAGCCGAACTACTTCGGGCAGAAGATCGTCGTACTTATCCGGCGTGCAAGTGACGAACGGAAAGTACGCTCCACCGTACAGCACTTCTTGTTTGCATACGCTCGAAAATACCGATCGCACCAAGGGCAAGAGATCGCTGGAGCGTACCGACTCAAAACCTGGCACCGCCCACAGCGGCGGTACGGTGAACGCCACATTGGGAAACGCCTTCTTCAACACCGACAATCGCTGATCTGAAAACTGCCAGCGGTCTTCACCGACGTACTCGTAAATCAACAACACACCATCCGGGCGAAGCGCACGATTGATGCGATGAAGTACAAGCTCTAGATTGATCAGGTGATGCAGAACACCATGACAGAGTATGAAGTCGTAGCTGTCGGGCTGAATGTCGAGAAAATTAAGGTCGCCGGGCATGAAGTCGACCCCTTTCTCATTGATACGCCCTTCTGAATTCACACTGGCACAGACCTCGATGGCATCGATGGCGGTGGTGAAACCTTGCTCGATGAGATAACTCTCGACCCGCCCGAGCCCCGAACCCAAGCTGAGGCACCGCTTGCGCGGGCCATACTGCTTGATGAACGGATCAAGCCAGTCTGAATAGCCGCCGGCAGCCGACTTGTTGCCCAGAATCCGCGCCTTGTAGTCCAGGATCGGCTTGCGATTGATGCGGTTTCGGGCGATGTCATCGAGCGAAATGTCCTGCCCCACATCCAGTTCGACGCGCATTGATTCTGCGTAGGAAGCGCGCCGTGATTGAGCGCCAGTGATCGTGTACAGAGTGTGCTGTTCCATTGCCTTCCCCTGATGGCCTCGCATGCCTGTTGCAGACGCTCCAATCGCCTTTGCGAACTCGCTCATTGACGGCGCCCTGCACCGCTTGCAGCAAATTTCCGCCCAAAGCGCCACAACCAGAAGAGGTAACCTGTTACCAGCAGCAACTGCCCGCCAATGAACAACTGGACGAAGTCACCTACCGTTGAAATCTGATCGCCGGCCAAGGCCAGCGTCAGTGCAGTCAACCCCAGCGCGACAACCTGCGCAGAAACCCGCTTGGCTTGATAGCCAACAGCCGTGATCAGCACACCGGCCGCGGCACCGCTGAAGCGAATGAGCAGAACTACACCAAACAAGGGCAATAGCGTCCTCAAGTCGGCGAAGTTCTTACCAAAAAGCAACGTGGCAACTTCGCGCGGCCAGAACAACAACGGGATTGCGAACAGCGCACCAATGGTAAGAAGCAGCGCTGCCGTCTTGCCAGCAATGCGCCAAAGCCGAACATCCAACTGCGCCGAGGCTCGCGCCAAGCGCGGAATCATGACGTTCCCGACCACTGGTGCCAACGCACCGACCCCCAATACGATCTTCTGACCCGCGCTGTACAAACCAACGGCCTGCGTACCGAAGAGCATACGGACGGCCACCACGTCCAGTTGGTTCCATGCCGTGGACAGCATGCCGTCCACGCCATAGGGCCAGGCGCGGCGCAGCGTCGCCAGCGGACCCGCCGCCACCGGGTCACGCAGACGCAGCAGCGGCACCACCTTGCGTGCGGTCCGCCATGCCAGCGCCAGATAGACACAACGCGAAGCCACCATGGCCCAGCCCACCTGCGTCGGTGTGCCTCCCAGCCAGGCAACCGCGCCAGCCAGCACGAACTGCAAGGCGTTGGCCAAGGTCACCAGGCCGGCTTCCAGATCGAACCGGCCCAGCGCCCGCAGCGGTGCCACGAAGAAGTCGGAGAACGACATGGCCAATGCGGCCAGGAAGAGTGGCGCCACCAGGACAGGCGGCAGCGCCGCCGGGCCGACGGCAAAGCCCACCGATATCAGCAGCGCAATGGCCACCAGCATCAGCGACAACTTGGCCCGAAACGCCTCGGCGATCAGCCGCGCGGCCTCGTCGGGCCGAGCGGCCACCTCACGCAGCAGATAGACCGCGAAGCCGAAGTCCACCAGCAGCGCCAGCAGCGCGCTGACACTGAAGACAAAGCTGAACAAGCCGAACTGCGCAGGACCCCACAGCCGCGCCAGCAGCAGAAAGAGCAGCAGGCCCACCAACAGGCGGCTGCCGACAGACACCGCGGTGTAGAGGAAATTGCGCTTCATGCGGGGCGGACATCATGCGTTTGCCGATGGCCACGCCGTTGCGCCGACCCGGCGGCGCGGCGCATGGACAGCACGCTTGCCAGCGCAGGAACCACGGCCGCAGCCCTCATGATCCGGCCTTGCCGAACACCCTTGCAACGGCTGCCGCACTCATCTGACCGGCCAACTCATTGATGAAGCGCGCCTGCAACTGGTGCCCGGCGATCATGTCGTTGTCGATGCTGGACACACGCACCAGCATGCCGTCGGCAATGATGCCGCGCACGCCGTAGCGCATCTGCGCCAGTTTCTGACCGATGCCGGTGGTCACCACTTCACCGCCCACCACCACCCAGTAGGTGATGGGCTCGTTGCGCGGCCCCAGCTTGCTCATCAGCTGGCGCACCGGCAACTGCCGCGGGCCGATCGGCAGCGTGGTCAGGCGGTTGGCCGTGATGGCAAAACCCTGCGCGGGGTAGCACACCTCGGGCCGGTGCGCGCTGGTGCCGTCGCTCTGATCGCCGCCATAGGCCACCGACAGCATGATGCGCTGGCCCTCGGCGTTGACATAGGTGCGCGACAGCACCTGGTTGTAGATCTTGTCGAGCAGGGCCTGCACGTCGGGCGACGGCAGGATCACCGGCAGGCTGGTGTCCACCCGCCAAGTGCCGAAGCTCTTTGGGAACATGGCCTCCAGGTTGGGCATGCCCACCTGGTCAGCCATGTGCCGCGTGGGCCGTCCCACCACCGCCGCACCGGCACTGGCCAGCATCAGCAAGGCCACCAGCAGGGCGCGCCATCGGGCGGTGCTCATCATGCGGTGGCGCGCTTCTCGCGGAAGACCAGGCGCAACAGGCTGTCGGTACCCAGCATCAGCACCAGCCCCACCATGAACAACACCATGCCGGCAAAGCCGTGGATGAAGCCCTGGCCAGCCTCGTCGCCCAGGTGGTAGGTGACCAGCACCAGGATCATCACCCGCACGATGTTGGCGGCAAACGAGATCGGGATGATCAGGATGGCCAACAGCACGTTGCGCACCGCGTGGGTGTAGCGCATGAGATTCATGTACAGCAGGCCCAGCGCCTCGAGCGTGAACATGCTGTTCAGCCCCGCGCATGCATCGGCCACCAGCAACTGGTACGGGCCTACCGTCATCACCACGCCGGCACGGCCCACCGGATAGCCCATCTGGTACAGCAGGCTGGAGGCCACGGCCGAGACTGCGCTCTTCAGCGGCCCGGTGACCGATGCCACCAGGCTGCCGGGCAGCGGCACCATGAAGAGCAGGAAGAACAACGGGAACCACACCAGCCGCAACCCCCGCGTGCCCAGGAATATCAGCACCAGCGCGGCCAGCACCACGATCTGCGAGAACACCTCGAAGACCATGATGAACTGCGATCGGCCCAGCACATACAACAGCAAGCCGATCAGCAGCAGGGGCAGGCCCCAGGCCAGGCTGGGTTGCGGCTGCAGCGCGGCCAGCTCGTGGCGCTTGTTGTAGAGCAGCCAGAGGCTCACCGCCAGGATGATGGGGCCGTGGCCCTGCTCGTCACTGGGCCAGATACGCTCGGCCAGCATCCAGTAGCTGGGCAGGTACAGCGCGGCAAAGCCGATCAGCAGCGCCAACAGCGCCAGCAGGTCGGTGCCGGGCGGCACGATGGGCTGTCGGGTGCCGTGGGGCGCGGCTGCGCCGGCGCGCGGCAGGGTGGCCATGCTCAGAACTCGTTGACGATCACACCCGCCAGCTTGGCCGGCGTCTCTGCCAGGTTGGCCACCAGCTCTTGCAGGCTGACCACCTGGCTCTTGCCCTGGCGGGCCACCACCAGCGCGGCACCGCAGCGCGCGGCGATCACGGCGCTGTCGCTGCCGTATTGGGCCGCGGGGGTGTCGACCACCACATGGTCGAACTTGCTCAGCAGCTCGCGGATCAGCAGGCCGAAGGCCGGGCGCTCCACCAGTTCCAGCGGATTGGGCGGGGTGATGCCCACGGGCAGCACGAACAGGCTGGGCACGCCGGGCACCTGCTGGATCACCTTGGCTTCGGCGCGGCCGCTCAGGATGCCCGACAGACCAGCGTTGTTGTCGATGCCGAACACCGCATGCTGGCGCGGGCCGCGCATGTCGGCATCCACCAGCAAGGTGCGGCCGCCCAGCTGCGCCAGCGTCACGGCCAGGTTGGCGCTGAAGAAGGTCTTGCCGTCGCCGGCGTCGGGGCTGACCACCGCGATGGCGCGGCGCTCTTGCCCTTCGTTGAAAAGCCGCATCATGATCTGGCTGCGGATGGCACGGAATGATTCGGCCTGCACGCCGAAGGGCTGGTTCAGCGCCACCAGCTCGGGGCTGGCCTTGCGCCTGTCTTCAGCGGCATAGGGGTAGTGGAACTGCTGGCTCAGCGCAAACAGCACGTCGTCGGTGCTGGCATAACCCAGCGCGATGGCGGCCTCGCCGAAGCGGATGCCCTTCTCGCGCTGGTGGCGCAGCACCTTCTCCACCTGCTCGGCCGTCAGGTGCCGGGTCTCGGCAATGATCGAGCCGATGGAGCGGTCGGCCACGTTGGGGCCTTCTTCGGGCACCACGGTGGTGTTGGCGTCGGTTGTGGCGCTGGAATCTTTGAACTTGGCCATGGTGTTTGCTCAGGCGCCCTTGGTGGCGGTGGGGGCGGGCAGCCCGATCACGCGTTGCTGCATCAGCAGGGCATGGCGCCCCGCCATGAACCGCTTGGCCGTGGGCTTGGGTAGCACGCCCAGCACCGGCAGGCCCAGCGCGGCGATCACGTCTTCAGGGGCGCGCACGCGGCGGTCGCTCAGTTCCAGCAGCAGGGCCACGCCCACGGCCAGCAAGGCGCCCAGGAAGATCGCCAGTGCCGTGTTCAGCAGGATCTTGGGCGACGCATGCTCGGCCGGCGGCTGGGCCGACGTCAGCAGGTTGGCATAGCTCTGGTTGGCCTGCGCCTCCATCGCCGTCTGGTTCAGGCGGGCCATCACGCTGTCGTAGGCGCGCTGGGCGTTCTCGACTTCACGCACCAGCACCTGGCCCTGGTCGCGCACGGCCTTCATCTGCAGCAGCTTGGCGCGCTGGGCGTCCAGCTCACGCTTGACCTGCGCTTCGCGCTGCTTGTTGATGGTGTTGGTGACACCCACGCCACCGGTCACGCGGCGGATCTCGCCGTCGATGCGGCTGCGCAGCTCGGCGATGTTGGCCTTGGCCTCGATCACCTGCGGGTGGTTGTCGCCGAACTTGCTGTTCAGCTCTTGCAGGCGGGCCTCGTTGCGGGTGAGGTCGGCCTTCAGGCCACCGATCAGCGGGTTGTTCAGCACCTCTTGCATGCGGTCGCCCGAGGCGCTCTGCGCCTGTTGCTGGCGGCTGCCCGATTCGGACGAGATGGCCTGGATCTGCACCAGCTGCGACGACAGCTCGGCCAGGCGCGCGTTCTCCACATCCAGCCGCTCGTCGGCCGCGATGATGCCCTTGTCGCGCTGGAAGGCCGACAGCTTGCCCTGCGCGCGCTCCAGCGCATCGCGGGCGTCCTTGCTCTGCGCCACGAAGAAGGCGCTGAACTGCTTGGCCGGATCGACGCGCAGCTCCAGCGTGGTGGCGATGTAGGCCTGCGCAAACGCATTGGCCAGGCCGGCGGCAAAACGCGGATCGGGCGAGCGGTAGCCGATCTGGATGACGTTGCTCTCGCGCGAGGGCTTGACGTCGAGGTTCTTCTTCAGCAAGGCAATCAGCCACTGTTCGATGGTGCCCTTGCCTTCGCCTTCGGTCTGCCACTGCTCGCGCAGCTGCGGGCTGTCCAGCAGCTTGAGGTCGCGGATGACCTTCAGCGTCACGCGGTCGCTGGTGAGGATGTCGACCTGGGTGGCCATGAAGCTGGGCAGCGCCATGCTGGGAAAGGCCATGGCCGCCACCGGATCGGGCTTGACGTCGATGACCACGCTGGCCGACGCGTCGTACTGCTTGGGCAGCAGCAGGCTGACCGTCACCGTGGTGGCCACCACCAGCAGGAACACCAGCAACGCGGCCCATTTGCGGGCGCGCAGGATCGACAGGAATTGTCCGAAAGTCATTCAGTGGTCCCCAACGGAGTCAGAACAGGCCAGTTCAGAACAGGCTCTCGCGCACATAGACGACATCACCATCCTGCATGCGGTCGTCCATCACGGGGGTGATCACCTGCACCTTGCCGTCGCTGCCCTTGCGGTGCACGCGGATGCCTTTTTCGGTGCCGCGCTGGGTGAGGCCGCCGCCGGTGGCCAGGCTCTGCATCAGCGTCATGCCACGCTCCAACCGCATCGGGCCGGGGCGCTGCACCTCGCCGTAGATGTAGACGATGGGCTGGCGGTCGACCCACACGGTGTCGCCGTTGAGGATCAGCACGTCCTTGTCCTTGCCGCCAGCGGCAAAGACGGTGGGCAGATCCACTTCCAGCCGCATCGGCTGGCCGTTGCGCGTGCCGGTGACCACCACCATGTCGGCGCCGTTGCTGGCCGTGCCACCGGCCATGGCCAGCAGGTCGGTCAGGCGCATGTCGGCCACTTCGATCGGGTAGCGGCCCGGGCGGTTCACCTGGCCCAGCACGCTGGCCTGGTTGCCACGCACCTGCAGCACCACCAGCGTCACCTGCGGCTGCTTGACGTAGTTGCCACTGCGCAGGCCATCGGCGATCAGCTTCTCGGCGGCCGTCACGCTCAGGCCACCCAGGCGGATGCTGCCCAGCAGCGGGTAGCTGACCAGGCCGGCCTCGGTCACGCGGGTCTCCAGCGTGAGGTCGGGGTTCTGGTAGACGTTGATGCGGATCACGTCGCCCGAGCCCAGCCGGTATTCGGCCGCGCCGCCGGCGGCAGGCACGCCGCTCTGGGCCTGCGCCGGGGTGAAACCACCGCAGCCCAGGCAGAAGCCCAGCACCAGGGCGGCGTAAAGCAACGGAGACAGGTGCTTGCGGATGTTCATCACTTGAGCCCCATGCCTTTGCTGATGTCGGTGCTGCTGAGGCCGGTGCTGGCGGCGGGCGCCGCCGGTGCGGGTGTGGCCGCCGGCGTGGCGGCCGGCGCCGATGCCGCGGCGGCGCCTGGCGCGCCTTCGCCGAACTTGCCCACGTACTCGATCTTGGCTTCGGCGCGCATCTTCTTGACGTCTTCTTCGATCAGCTTGCGCTTGCGATCGTTCAACAGAAACTGCTCGATCGCCGGTCGGGCCTGCTCTTCGGTCACCGGCTGGCTGCGCGAGCTGGCCAGCACCACCACCTGCACGCCGTTGGGGCCCTGGTTCAGGATGGCCTGGCCGTCCTGCATCTTGGCGAAGGCGTCCAGGCTCTGCAGCGGCAGCTGCTCGGCAGCACGCACGGCCTGGTTGCCGGCGAACTTGAACTCGTTGGCCTTCAGGAATTCGACGAACTCGCTGATGTTCTTGCTGGCGCCCAGCTTGGCGCGCAACTCGGCCACCTGCTCGGGCTTGGCCTCGATGCCGATCTCTTGAATGCTGTAGATGCGGCGCTCCTTGAACAGCGCCGGCTTCTCTTCGTAATACTTCTTGATCTCTTCGGGGGTGGGCTTGGGTGCGGCCTCACCCACCTTTTCGAGGTAGGCGCGGGCGATGATCTCGCGCTTGGCGGCCTCGAGCTGCTGCACCACGCGCGGGTCGCGGTCGATCTTCAGGTCGTCGGCCTTCTGCAGCGCCAGTTCCTGGTCGATCAGCCGCTCGAGGATCTGCTTGCTGGCGGCGTCGGCCTGCTCGGGGCGCAGGTTGCGCTGCTGCTGCAGCACGAAGTTGATCTGGTGGACGGTGACCTCGGCCTTGTTCACCTTGGCGGCGGTCTGGCTGGCGCCCTTTTCCTTCTTGTCTCCGCAGGCGGCCAGCAGGGCGGCCGAGGTCAACAGGGCGATGAGGCTGAGGCGCATGGCGCCATGGCCGGCGGCCAGAACTTGCTGGGTCTTCATGTTGGGTAAGACTCCTGCCCCGATGGGGCATTGTCGGATGACCAAGGGGTCGGCGGGACGCCGGCAACCGTCACAAATAACCGGCGGAGTGTAATGGTGAACCATGACATGCCCGTGGCAGCGAACCTTCAAGCAAGGGGGCCCGCCAGGGGGCACCGAGCACGCTGGCGTGACGTATGCCCGCACCGGGCGGCACCGCCCGGATCAACCGCGCCCGGCGGGCATCAGCACTTGATGCCGGCGTGCAGGGCCACCACGCCCGCGGTCAGGTTGTGCACGTCCACGTGGCCGAAACCCGCCGCCTTCATCATGGCCTTGAGCTCGGCCTGGGGGGGGTGCATGCGGATCGATTCGGCCAGGTAGCGGTAGCTCTCGGCGTCGTTGGCGATCAGCTTGCCCATCAGCGGCAGCACGTTGAGCGAGTACCAGTCATAGGGCTTGCGCAGCGGCGCGGCCACCTGGCTGAACTCGAGCACCAGCAGCCGGCCACCGGGGCGCAGCACCCGGCACATCTCGGCCAGCGCGGCATCCTTGTGGGTCATGTTGCGCAGGCCGAAGGCCACGCTGACCAGGTCGAAGCTGCCACTCTTGTAGGGCAGTTTCTCGGCGTCGCACACCACCGTGGGCAGGGCCAGGCCCTCGTCGAGCAGGCGGTCGCGGCCGGTGCGCAGCATGGCCTCGTTGATGTCGGTGTGCAGCACCAGACCGCCCTCGCCCACCTTGCGGGCAAAGGCGCGCGCCAGATCGCCGGTGCCGCCGGCGATGTCCAGCACCCTGTCGCCGGGCTTCAGGTTGGCCACCGCCACGGTGTAGGCCTTCCACGCGCGGTGCATGCCCATCGACATCACGTCGTTCATCACGTCGTAACGCTTGGCAACAGAATCGAACACACCGCGCACGCGGCTGGCTTTTTCGGTCTCGTCGACCGAGGTGAAGCCGAAATGGGTCTGGGCCATGGTGGAAAAGCTCAGTGGCTGGCGCAGGCGCCGCCCGCCTTGGGCAGCATCGGGGCATCGCGGCTGACGCCGGCTTCGGCCAGCCGCTGCTCATAGCGCTGCCACAGGTCGGCCTGCTCGGCGCCCAGCTTGTAGAGGTAGCCCCAGGCGAAGATGCCGGTGTCGTGGCCGTCGGTGAAGGTGGGTTGCACGGCATAGTGGCCCACCACGTCGAGCTTGCTGATGCCCACGTCGCGCTTGCCGGTCTGCAATGTCTCCTGCCCAGGGCCGTGGCCCTGCACCTCGGCCGACGGCGAATAGACGCGCATCAATTCGAACGGGATGCGAAACACCTGGCCATCGTCGAAGCCGACTTCCAGCACCCGGCTGGCCTGGTGCAGCGTGAGGGCGGTGGGTTGCGGGGACGGGTTAGCGGCCATGACGGTGGTGGACATAGGACATTTGAAGAAGTGTAGTCGCCGCCCGATGATCGGCAAGCGACCCGCACACCGACCTTTGCGCAGCCCTGGGCATGCGTGATCGGCCGCGTCCGGGCGCGTCGACCGGCTCGAACAACCTCTGTCGCGGTCGGGGCGGCGCGGTTTGGAGAGAATCGCCGGCGCGCGGGGGAACGGCGCCTTCTGATTGGCCAATCCGCCTCGAAGCGATGTCTTCGGCGCGTCTTCTGCCCTGTCGTGGCGGGCCCACCGGGCACGATGACAACGCCCATGGCCGGCTGCCGGCTGCCCCGCCGCCCGATGAAAGGAGACCGCTCGTGTGGATGCTCACCCCCAAGACCCCGTTCCTGGCTGCGATACCGCGCCTGATCGCGAGCCAGGGCATCGACGGCTTGGCGGTCGTCTCGGGCGGCATGGCGCAGGTTCCTGCCAAGCGGCGGGCCCTGCCCTTGGCAACGTGCATGGCGGCGCTGCTGCTGGGGGGCTGCCAGACCACGCCCCCGCCCGGCAGCGACATCCGGGCCCAGGTGTTTGCCGTGCCACTGACACGCGTTGCGCTGGATCACGGCGCCGGCTATGGCAACCTGCACGCCGCACTGCGCGCGGGCGCCACGGCGGCGGATGCCGCGGCGAAGCGCGTGGTGCTGGGCAGTTGCGGCCTGCCCGCGCCGGCGTCGCCGGGCGAGACGCGCCTGTACACCGTCACGACCGTCCTGCCCGCCGGCACCCAGGTGGCGCCGGGCGCACTGCTGCAGTTGCAGTTGGATGGCGACCCCTTCAGCGGCCCGCGCCTGGACGGCAGGTTCCCGCCGGTGCACGGCCGGTTCGTGGCCATCTTGCCGGCCGGCACGGCGCTGGACGAGAGCACCGGCATCGCCTGGCGCCTGCGCCCCGGCGACGCGCCGACGATGCAGGTGCGCTGCCGCCCGGCAGGCGGCGCGCCGGGACTGCTGCAGGCGGCCTACTTCCGCACCGTGCGCGACGACGAGATGCACTTCGCCGCCGCCGAGGCGGCACGCCACGCGCAGTTCAGTGACGCCGAACTTGCCGCCGGCACCGTGGTGCGGGTGGGCTGTCAGCTGAAGATGGCCGACGGCGCGCAGTGGCACACGCCCGAGTTCCTGGCCCGCGCGCCCGCCGGCCTCAAGCCACAGGTCGGCGACATCGTGCGCCTGCGCGCCGGCGTCGACGAAGGCTCGCGCCTGGGCGGCCCGGTGGGCCAGGTGACGGCGCGCGAGGGCGCTGCGCCGACGCCGGGCGGACGCACGGTCGTCGGCTGCCGGTCCTGAACCCGGGCGGTGCGGCCTCGACCCGGATCACCCGGGGCCCGGGCCCGGTGCTTCCAGGCGTCCAATGCCGGGTCGTTTCCGTTGCAGGGCATCGGCCGCACGCCGGGCCGATGCGCCAGACGGAGGGCGTGTGATCGCGCGCCCGGCATGCATTGAAGTTAGGGATAGGCCGACTTTCCCGCTTGCCGGCGCCTACAGTGGCGCTGCGGTGGCACACAGCCCGACCTGAGCCTGCGGCCACCGCAGTCCACGGAGGCCCTGCATGAATCGCATCCTGATCTACGCCGCCAGGCTCGGCCGCTGGGTGCCGGCGCTTGCCCTCGCGGTGGCTGCCAGCGGCTGCGCACACAACTACCTGCACAACCCCACCCGCCAGAAACAGGCCGAGGCCACCACGCAGGTCTGGTCGGAGGTGGACAACACCGCCCTGATCGCCACCGAGCGCGAGAACCTGAACAAGCTGCTGCAGGCCGAGCAGGCGACACAGGCGCGGGTGGCGGCCGCTCGGCGGCAGTACCTGGCGGCGGTCATCGTTGCGCCGCTGGCAGCGGACAAGGACCGCGCGGCGCAAAGTGTCGCCACGCGCCTGTACGCCAAGGCGCAGCAGGAGTTGGCGGCGCTGGTCGGTCCGCTCGAGGCCTATGACAAGCAGGTCGCGGCCGCGGATCAGGCCAGGCCGATCCGCGCCGACGTCGACGAGGCCGCGCAGCGCCTGAAGGCACTGGGCTCGCCGGTGTCCGATTGCGTGGCGCGCGGCGGCGACGCGGCCTTGCCGCCGTCGGCCAGCCAATGGCTGGCGACACTGGACAAGACCGTGCGCACGGGCGCCAACGACGACCTGCGCACGCTGCACACCGAATGCGCCAGGCTGGCCGCGCTGGGCGCCCGCGACGACCAGGCCCTGGGCCCGGTGCTGAGGGCGGCGCTGGACGACCGCAACGCCGATCGGCTCGATCTGGGCGCGAAACGCAAGGCCTTTGAAGCCGCGCGTCAGCGCTACGACAGCGCGCTGAAGGACTACCAGGCGGCCGAGGCCGCGGCGCAGAAGACACCTGCCGATGCCACGCTGGCGGCCCGCCTGGGCGCCGCCGCCACCACGCTGGGCGCGCAGATCGACGCGCTGCGGGGATTGAACAACGCCCTGGCGCAGGAATTCATCGCCGGCGAGACGCTGGATTCGATCGACAGCGCCTTGGCGGCCATCGCCGCAGGCGATGCTGGCGACGACACCCGCAAGGGCGTGGTCTTCGCGCTGCAGGCGCCGGCACTGATCGACCGCTACCGCGCCGCGATCGCCGATTCGAAGAAGCCGCTGGCGCTGCCGCTGCTGATCCGTCGCAACGCCGAGAAGTTGCAGCGTGATGCCGCAGCCACCGACGTCAGGCTGCTGGAGGCCAAGCTGGCGCTGAGTGAACGCATCGTCGCCGCGGTGCAGGCCCAGGCCGCTGCGCTGCGCCGTGCGCTGCGCGAACTGGACCGGGCCCGCGCGCTCGACAGCGTGGACAGCGCGGGCGCGGCCAAGGCCAACCTGTTCGACCGGCAGCTGTCGTGGCCCGAGGCGCTGGACGCCACCGACGGCCCGACCCGGCAGATGCTGCTGTCTGGCGCCGCACGCTATCTGGACGCGATGTCGCGGCTCGAAGGTGAGCGCTACCGCCTGGCCTATGCGCGCATCGCCACCGACCACGAGCGTGGGCTGGCCTACGCCGAGACCAGCGTGGCGCAATGGGCCAACCTGATCGGCGCTGGCGTCGGCCAGCTCGACGCCTTCGGCAAGGGCGGCATCGATGGTGCGGTGCTCAGTGATCTGGCCAAGGTGCTGGGCCTGTTCTGGATCGGCCGGGGAGTGAACCAATGAACACCACGATCAACCGGGTGGCCAGGCTGTGTGCCACGCTCACCGCAGGCGCGGCCGCCGCGCTGCTGGCGGCCTGCAGCACCCCGCAGGCCGCGTTGGACCAGGCCAACGCCACCGCAGGCCTGGTCACGCGCTTCGATGGCGAACTCGCCGCCTATCGCAAGGCCGCGGGGCGCGTGGCCCAGGCGCGGCTGGAAGCCATTCGTCGCCAGGAGGCCTTGATCGCCCAGCTCAGCGAGGTCGACGCCTGGAACCTGCGCACCGCGCGGCTGGCCGGGCTCAGCGATGCGGAAGAACGCCGACGCCTGCTGGTCGACCTGGCCGAGAGCCGCGAGGCTGACGAGGCCACCACGCGTCAGCGTCTGGCCGAGCTGGACGCGCAGCTCGCATCGCTGGTGGCACCGCTGCCTTCGTCGGCGGCCAAGCTGGCGGCCTTGAAGCGGGCGCTCGCCGACCTGGGCACCGAGCTGCCGGCCGACGAGCGGCTGAAACTGGCGCTGGACGCGGTGAGCACCGTGCGCGACGAGGTCCGGAAGAACCGCGATGCGGCACAGGCGGCCCTGGGCGCTGCCTCCAAGGCCCCCGTGCCGGCGACCCCGTCCACCCCATCCCCGTAGGAGCAGCCGCCATGAAAATCAGCCGATCCAGCCGCCGGCGCCAAGTCGCCAAGTCGGTGCAACCCACGTTGCCCAAGCCCATGCCCGCAGCAGCACTGTCGGGCGGCGTCCTGGAGGCGGTGAGCACCGATGTGGACGAAGCGCTGGACCGCGCGCTGCAGCTCATCGCCGCCACGCGCAGCGCGCTGCTGGCAGCGAAGGCCCAGCTGGAGGCCATCGTGCGCGACAGCACCGACCCCACCGAACAGGCCGAAGCCAGCGCCGAGTTGCTGCGGGTCGAGCCCGAGCTCGAACTGCTGAGGGCGCGTCGCGCGGTGCTGGTGGGCGGCACGGCCACCCTGAAGCCGCCCGGCGATGCCGAAATCGCCGAGGCCCAGCGCATCGCCGGCGAACTGGCCCAGGACATCTCGGGCAGCGCCCGGGTGGCGGCGATCGCGAGCCTCGCCGCGGGCACGGTGCGCCTGAGCGAGCAACTGTTGGCCTGAGCGCCCCGCTGCCCGCGGCGCCAGCCGCGCCGGCGCAACCCGTCGACCAGGCGCGGGCTCATGCCATGCTGCCAGCGCGGGGCACGGGTGGGGTTGGCGCTGCTGCGGGCTGGGAGGGAGATGTGCGCATCGGGGTGCGCATTGGGGTGCGGACCGGGGTGCGGGTGGCGCCCTCGGTCGGATGACGGCCGGCCCTGGCGGGCGCTTGTCCTACCGCGCGTCGGGCGGCGGGCCGATGCCACGACGAGCCATGCTGCGGTGCAATCGACGAGCCAATCGTCAAGCCGACCCCTCTACCCCCATGCCAGTGCCCATGCCCGCCACCTCCACCCTCGACAGCGCCACCAGCAGCATCCCCGCGAATCCCACGCCAAGCGGCGCAGCAGCCCTCACGCCCAGCGCGGCCGTCTACAGGCAACGCGCCACGCTGCCGGATGTGCCCGTGACGCAGACCTTCGACATCGATTGCACCCTGGTCTACGAGGTCCGCGGCCCGACCGACTTCGTCTTCCAGATCCACGCGCACAACGGCATGGACCAGCAGGTGCTCAGCGAGTCCCTGGTGATCACGCCCGACCTGCCGCGGCGTGTGCATGCCGACCCGAGCATCGGCAACCGCTTCCTGCGCCTGCACAGCGACAGCGGCCGGGTCACGCTGCGCTACCTGGCCCGCGTGCAGCGCACCGTGCAACCCCTGGACCCGCAAGCCCAGGAACTGCCGATCGCAGACCTGCCTGACGATCTGCTGCACAACCTCAACCCGACCCGCTATTGCGAGTCCGACCACTTGAGCACGACGGCCCAGGCCATGTTCGGTCAGTTGCCACGCGGACTGTCCCGCGTGCTGTCCATCGTCGACTGGATCCACCAGAACATCACCTACCAGATCGGCACATCGAACGCGATGACAACGGCACGCGACGTGCTCGCCAACCGCACCGGCGTGTGCCGGGACTTTGCCCACCTGGGGGTCACCTTCTGCCGTGCCCTCAACATCCCGGCACGCCTGGTGGTGGGCTATGCCCGCTTCGACGAGCCGCCGCCCGACTTCCACGCGATGTTCGAGGCCTATCTCGGTGGCCGCTGGGTGCTGTTCGACGCCACCCACATGTCCCCGATCGACAACCTGGTGCGCGTGGCGACGGGTCGCGACGCCAAGGACGTGGCCTTCGCAACGATCTACGGCCCGGCGACCATGCTGGAGATGGCGCCGCTGATCACCCAGTTGGGCACCGCCGGCTGATTCACCCGGGCAGCGCGGAAGGCGACGGCGCCAGGCCCGCGTGCCGCTCGGATCACGTCGGTGGCGGCTTGCGCGATCGGCGGACGTGGCGGTAGCGCGCCATCAGCGGGGTCACCGACACGCCGTGCACGACGATCGACGTCACCACCACAGCCAGCGTCAGTCCCACCAGCATCTCGACATGCTCGCGGGGCAGGCCATGGCCCATGGCGTAGCACAGGTAGTACAGCGAACCCACGCCGCGGATGCCGAACCAACCGATGAGCCGGCGCTGCACAAGCGAGGTTCGTGAACCGGCCAGCCCCACGGCCACCGACACCGGGCGCACCACCAGCAGCATGAGCGGCACGAACCACAGCGCCGCCAACGGCCAGTTCACTGCCCACATGAGCAGGCCCAGCACCACCACCCCCACCATCTCGCCGATGCGGTCCAGCTGCTCGTTGAAGTTGAGCATCGCGCGTGCCATGTAGGCCGGGGCATGTTGTGGGTCGACGGCCAGCTGCTCCGCGCGCTCGGGCTGCGGGCCGTGCAAGGCGTCCTCGACCCGCTGTTCGGCCGCGGCGGCCTTGCGGGCGCTGCCCGCTCCGCCCGCCGATCCCAAGGCGGCTTCCGTGCGCGGCCGGGCCGCATGGCGCAGCGCCAGACCAGCGGCAAACACCGCCAGAAAGCCATAGGCATGCACCAGCACGGCAAGTCCGTAGGCCAGGCCGATGAGGCCCAGCGCGAGAAAGTTCTCGGCGCCGATGGCCTCGTGGTGCCGGTGCCGCAGGTGCAGCACCAGTCGGCCCAGGCCCGTGCCCAGCAGCGCCCCGATGGCGATGCCGGCACTCGTCGCCCAGAGCACGTCCACCAGCAGCCAGCGCCAGCCCATGGCACCCAGT
>JAURXG010000121.1 GCA_030654555.1 Aquabacterium sp. | reverse complement strand
GCCTGGACCTGAACGACCAGCTGCGCATCGTCGAGGCCGATGCCTTCGACCGGATCGAGAAGCTGCTGTACGGCAAGACTGCCAACGGTGGCCCGCAAAAGATCACCAAGGGCACGGTCATCGACAAGGCCTACCTGGCCTCGGTCGAGAAGTACCACTGGTTCGACATCCGCCCGGCGGAAGACGACGCGGCCAACCAGCTCGAATCGATCAAGAACTCGCTCGAGCAGACGCGCCACAGCTTCGACCTGATGTTCGAAGAGAAGCGCAAGAAGCTGACGCAGGGCGACGAGCTGCCGGCGGGCGTGCTGAAGATGGTCAAGGTCTACCTGGCCGTCAAGCGCCGCCTGCAGCCTGGCGACAAGATGGCCGGCCGGCATGGCAACAAGGGCGTGGTCTCGAAGATCGTGCCCGTGGAAGACATGCCCTACATGGCCGACGGCACGCCGTGCGACATCGTGCTCAACCCGCTGGGCGTGCCTTCGCGCATGAACGTGGGCCAGGTGCTCGAGGTGCACCTGGGCTGGGCCGGCAAGGGCATCGGCAACCGCATCGGCGACATGCTGCAGGGCGAGGCCCGCATCCTCGAGCTGCGCAAGTTCTTCGACGAGCTGTACAACCAGTCGGGTGGCAAGACCGAGAACATCGACGCGCTGAGCGATGCCGACATCATCGAGATGGCCGGCAACCTGAGCAAGGGCGTGCCGTTTGCCACGCCGGTGTTCGACGGGGCGAAGGAAGAAGAGATCCGCGGCATGCTCAAGCTGGCCTACCCGGACCACATCGCCGCGAAGAAGGGCCTCACGGCCACCCGCACGCAGGCGCACCTGTTCGACGGGCGCACCGGCGAGCAGTTCGAGCGGCCCACCACGATCGGCTACATGCACGTGCTCAAGCTGCACCACCTGGTCGACGACAAGATGCACGCGCGCTCCACCGGCCCGTACAGCCTGGTCACCCAGCAGCCGCTGGGCGGCAAGGCGCAGTTCGGCGGCCAGCGCTTCGTCGAGATGGAGGTGTGGGCGCTCGAGGCCTACGGCGCCAGCTACATCCTGCAGGAGATGCTGACGGTGAAGTCCGACGACGTGAACGGCCGCACCAAGGTGTACGAGTCCATCGTCAAGGGCGAACACGCCATCGAAGCCGGCATGCCGGAGTCGTTCAATGTCCTGGTCAAGGAAATCCGTTCCTTGGGCATCGACATGGAACTGGAAAAGAACTGAACGCGGGAAAGCAAAGGAGAATCACATGAAAGGTTTGCTGGACCTCTTCCGTCAGTTCACCCCTGACGAGCACTTCGATGCCATCAAGATCGGCATCGCCTCCCCTGAGAAGATCCGCTCCTGGTCGTTCGGTGAAGTCAAGAAGCCCGAGACGATCAACTACCGCACCTTCAAGCCCGAGCGTGACGGCTTGTTCTGCGCCAAGATCTTCGGGCCCATCAAGGACTACGAGTGCCTGTGCGGCAAGTACAAGCGCCTGAAGCAC
>JAURXG010000100.1 GCA_030654555.1 Aquabacterium sp. | reverse complement strand
GTCGAAGGCCATCAACCGGATGTAGTGGTTGGGGAAGGTGGCGCGGCAGCTGGCCAGCTCCATCATCACGCCGGCGGCATCGCTGAGATCGAACATCGGCATGCCGAACATCTCCCAGTAGGTGTTGCGCGGGTGCGGATCGTCGGTGTATTCGATGCTCCAGGCATAGCCCTTGGACAGGCCATACTCGATCTGCAGCGCGATCTCCTCGTCGCTGAGGTCGGGCAGGAAGCTGAACATGCCCTGCGTGATGCGGCCGGTGGGGTTGGTCATCATGTCGGTTGCTCCTTGATGTCGGTGCTCAGGCCACCGATGGCGTGGTGGCGTAGTCGCTGGTGTCGGTCGAGGCGTAGTTGAAGCTGATGTCGCCCCAGGTATCGAGCGCCTGCTTCAGCGGGGTGCAGAACTGCGCCGCCTTGCGCAGGATGTCCGGGCCTTCGTTCTTGATGTCCTTGCCCTCGTTGCGGGCCTTGACCATGCTCTCCAGCGCGACGCGGTTGGCCACCGCCCCCGCCTGGATGCCCGCCGGGTGGCCGATGGTGCCGCCCCCGAACTGCAGGATCACGTCGTCGCCGAACAGGTCGATCAGCTGGTGCATCTGGCCGGCATGGATGCCGCCCGAGGCCACCGGCATCACCTTGCGCATGTCGGCCCAGTCCTGGTCGAAGAACAGGCCGCGCGGCAGGTCCTGCTTGGTGTAGGCATCGCGGCAGACGTTGTAGTAGCCCTGCACCGTCATCGGATCGCCTTCGAGCTTGCCCACCGCGGTGCCGGTGTGCAGGTGGTCGACGCCGGCCAGACGCAGCCACTTGGCCATCACGCGGAAGCTCACGCCGTGGTTCTTCTGCCGCGTGTAGGTGCCGTGGCCGGCGCGGTGCATGTGCACGATCATGTCGTTCCTGCGCGCCCAGTTGGCAATGCTCTGGATCGCGCTCCAGCCGATGATCAGGTCGACCATGATCACCACCGAGCCCAGCTCCTTGGCGAACTCGGCGCGCTCGTAGATGTCTTCCATCGTGGCGCCGGTCACATTCAGGTAGCTGCCCTTGACTTCACCCGTGACGGCTTGCGCCTTGTTGACACCGTCCATCACGTAGAGGAAACGGTCGCGCCAGTGCATGAAGGGCTGCGAGTTGATGTTCTCGTCGTCCTTCATGAAGTCCAGCCCGCCCTTCAGGCCTTCGTAGATCACCCGGCCGTAATTGCGCCCGCTCAAGCCCAGCTTGGGCTTGGTGGTGGCGCCCAGCAGCGGGCGGCCGAACTTGTCGAGCCGTTCACGCTCGACCACCAGGCCGCAGGGCGGGCCCTTGAAGGTCTTGACCAGCGCCACCGGCATGCGGATGTCCTCCAGCCGGGCCGCCTTCAGCGGCTTGAAGCTGAAGACGTTGCCGATCAGGCTGGCGGTGATGTTGGCGATCGAGCCCTCTTCGAACAGGATGATGTCGTAGGCCACCCAGGCGAAGTACTGGCCCGGGTTGTTGGGCACCGGCTCGACCTTGTAGGCCTTGGCGCGGTAGCTGTCGCAAGCGGTCAGGCGGTCGGTCCACACCACCGTCCAGGTCGCGGTGCTGGATTCGCCGGCCACCGCAGCGGCGGCCTCGATGGGGTCGACCCCCTCCTGCGGCGTGATGCGGAACAGGCACAGCGTGTCGGTGTCCTTGGGCTGGTGGTCGGCGTCCCAGTAACCCATCTGGCGGTACTTCAGAACGCCAGCGCTGTAGCGCTGCTTCTTGTCCAGGATCTGGTTCTCGGCCGGGTTGGCCAGCACGGCGGCATCAGCGGGCTTGTTCATCGAAGGTCTCCGGGTGGGTCGGTGGAGTGCACTCTAGGGATCCCTTCGAATAAGTGAAAGTCAGATATATTTGGTTTTCAGTTAAGGTTTTACTTAATCGTGAACGTCACCTTCCGCCAGTTGCGCGTGTTTGCCGAGGTGGCCCGGCTGTCCAGCGTGCAGCGCGCGGCCGAGCAGCTGCACCTGACGCCCCCGGCGGTGTCGATGCAGATCAAGGAGCTGGAAGGCCAGGTCGGCCTGCCGCTGTTCGACCGCGCAGGCCGGCGGCTGTCGCTGTCGACCGCCGGCGAGTACTTCCTGGTCTACGCCCGGCGCCTGCTGGGCACGCTGAAGGAGGCCGACGACGCGATGGCGCGCTTCAAGCGCATCGAGTCGGGCCTGCTGACCATCGGCCTGGTCAGCTCGGCCAAGTACTTCCTGCCCCAGCTGCTGGCCCAGTTCCACACCGAGCACCCGGCCATCGACGTGCGGCTGCGCCTGGGCAACCGCGAGCAGCTGGCGGCCTGGATGCGCGCCAACGAGGTCGATCTGTCGATCATGGGCCGGCCGCCCAAGGACTTCGCCAACCGGGCCGAACCGTTTGCCGCGCACCCGCATGTGCTGGTCACCGCGCCCAACCACCCGTTTGCGCTGGCCGAAAGCGTGAGCGCCGCGGCGCTGGCGCGCGAGGCCTTCATCGTGCGTGAACCCGGCTCGGGCACCCGCGCGGCGCTGGAGGAATACCTCGAGCGCTACCACCTGCAGCCGATGTTCGTGATGGAGATGGACAGCACCGAGGCCATCAAGCAGGCGGTGATGGCCGGGCTGGGCGTGAGCCTGATCTCGCTGCACACCATCGGCCTGGAATGGCGCAACGGCCTGATCGCCGCGCCGCACGTCGAAGGCCTGCCGCTGATGCGCCGCTGGCATGTGGTCAACACCGCCGGCAAGCTGCTGTCGCCCGCGGCCGAGGCCCTGCGCTACTTCGTGCTGGAGCGCGGTGAGGCGCATCTGGCGGCCATGTTTGCCGACCACGCCAGCCTGGGCTGATCCAGACCCGCGACGGCGACTCGCCGTGCATCCTTCACGGCGGGCCGGGATCGGGCGCCCGACACCCCCCTGAATGAGTGGGGAAACCCCCTGCTTGCGGGCCCCCGGCGGCTTGAGGGCGGGGGTTTGCGACCAGATACTCCTCCATATGGAAAATTTTTCGACACCGCACCCGACCCTGGTGCCCAGGCTGGCCAACTTGGCCACCTTGGCCGTGGTGGTGGCAGCCACCTGGTGGTCGAACGCGCAGCGCCCGGTCGACGCCCCGGCTGAAGCCGCGCTGGGCAAGCCGGCCCCTCGGCTGATCGTGCCCGTGCAGCAGGCGCCTGCCGTCGCGCCGACCCCGGGCGCCACCCAGGCCCACTGGCCGTCGACGACCACGGCGCTGCCACGTGACGGCCTGCAGGCCGTCGGCTACCAACCCGCCGCGCGCCGCTGAGCCGCCCGGCCCATCGGCCCGGACCACCGGGGCGTCCAGGCCCGATGCGTCAGATCGCGCAGCGCACCGGCTGCGCTCCCAGCACCGCCACCAGCACCTCGGGTTTCAGCCCGATCAGGTAGCCGCGCCGCCCGCCGTTGATCAGCAGGCCGGGCAGATCCAGCACCGTCTCCTCGACGTACACCGGCATCACCTTGCGCGTGCCGAAGGGCGAGGTGCCGCCCACCAGGTAGCCGCTGTGGCGCTGCGCCACCTCGGGCTTGCAGGGCTCGACGCTCTTGGCGCCGATGGCCCGCGCCAGGTTCTTGGTGCTGACCTGCCTGTCGCCATGCATCAGCACGATCAGCGGCTCGGCGCGCTCGTTCTGCATCACCAGCGTCTTGACCACGGCGTGCTCGGGCCAGCCCAGCTGCCGCGCCGATTCGGCCGTGCCGCCATGCTCGACATAGTCGTAGACATGCTCGGTGAAGGCCACGCCCGCACCCCGCAGCCACTGCGTGGCGGGCGTCTCGCTGACGTGCTTGTCCTTCTTCGCCATGGGCCGCCGGGCCTCACTGCGCCGGGTCGCGGTGCTCCCAGCGGATGCGGTCGATCGCGGCCAGCAGCTCGGGCGACAGCGTGGTGCCCCAGGCGGCCAGGTCCTCGTCGAGCTGGGCCAGCGTGGTCACGCCGATGATGGTGCTGGCCACGCGCCAGCTGCCGTAGCAGAAGGCCAGCGCCAGCTGGGTGGGCGTGAGGCCGTGCTCGCGCGCCAGCGCGTTGTAGCGGCGCGCAGCGGCCAGCGTCTCGGGCCGGGCCCAGCGCTGCTTGCGCATGCTGTCGAAGCGGGCGATGCGGCCCAGCTCGGGCTGCGACGGATCGAAGCCGACCTGGTCGTACTTGCCGGTCAGCGCACCGAAGCCCAGCGGGCTGTAGGCCAGCAGGCCCACGCCGCTGCGCAGCAGCGTCTCGTCCAGGCCGTTGTCGGCGCTGCGGTTGACCAGCGCGTACGGGTTCTGCACCGACACCACCTTCGGCAGGCCATGCAGCTCGGCCAGCCGCAGGAATTCGCCCACGCCCCAGGGCGTCTCGTTCGACAGGCCGATGTGGCGCACCTTGCCGGCCTTGACCAGCGCGCCCAGCGCCTCGAGTTGCGCGTGGATCGAGGTGAACTCGCGGTCCTTGGCGGGATCGAGGTACAGCGCGCCGAAGGTCGGCACGTTGCGGTTGGGCCAGTGGATCTGGTAGAGGTCGATCACCTCGGTCTGCAGCCGGCGCAGGCTGTCGTCGCAGGCCTGCGCGATCTCGGCGGGCTTGAGGTTGTCGCTGCCGTTGCGCACCCAGTCCATGCCGCGCGACGGGCCGGCCACCTTGGTGGCCAGCACGATGCGCTGGCGCATGCCGGGGCGGCTGCCGAGCCAGCGGCCGATGATGGCCTCGGTGGCGCCGTAGGTCTCGCGGCGCGCGGGCACCGCGTACATCTCGGCGGTGTCGATGAAGTTGATGCCGCGCTCGATCGCGCGGTCGAGGATGGCGTGCGCGGTGGGCTCGTCCACCTGCTCGCCGAAGGTCATGGTGCCCAGGCAGATGCGGGTGACTTGCAGGTCGCTGGCGCCGAGGGTCGTGGTGGGAAGCGGGGTGTGGGTCATGGTCGACATGTTAATCAGGCGCCCAGGGCCACCGGTGCCTCGGGCCGCGAACACCATTCGCTCCACGAGCCGGCGTAGAGCGCGGCGCCGCCCAGCCCGGCGGCTTCGAGGGCCAGCAGGTGGTGGCAGGCGGTCACGCCCGAGCCGCACTGCGCCACCAGCTCGACCGGCTGGTGCGTGCCCATCAGCGCCTGCCATTCGCGGCGCAACTGATCGGCCGGCTTGAAGCGGTCGCCGGCCCCCAGGTTGTCGCGGAAGAAGCGGCTGACGGCGCCGGGGATGTGCCCCGCCACCGGATCGAGGGTTTCGTTCTCGCCGCGGAACCGGTCGGGCGACCGGGCATCGACGATCAACCGGCGGGCGTGGCCCAGCCCGCCGAGCACGGTCTCGAAATCGACGGTGCCGACCAGCGGCGGGCGCAGCGTGAAGCGGCCGGCCGCCCGCGGCGCCACCGGTCCCGCCTGCAGCGCGCCGCCGGCGGCGTCCCAGGCGGCGAGGCCACCGTCGAGCACCTGCACCGCCTCGTGGCCCAGCCAGCGCAGCATCCACCACAGGCGTGAGGCGTACATGCCGCCCGAGGCGTCGTAGGCCACCACCGGCAGGTGGTCGGCGAAACCGCGCGCGGCCAGGCGTTCGGCGAAGGCCTCGCGCGTGGGCAGGGGGTGGCGGCCGTTGCGGCCGTCGGGCGGCGCCGACAGGTCGCGGTCGAGGTGGAAGTACAAGGCCCCCGGCAGGTGGAAGGTCTCGTGGGCACGCTGGCCGGCGCCAGGGTCGGCCAGGTCGTTGCGGCAGTCGGCCAGCAGCAGCGGCGCACCGCTGGCCAGCAGCGCACGCAGCGCGGGGGCAGAGATCAGGGGCGAGGTCATCAGGTCGGTCACTCCTTGGCGGGGATGGCTTGGACGGTGGGCACCGCGGCGGGCACGACGGCCCCGCCAGGCGGGCCCGGCAGCTTACGGCCTGCTGCCGGCGGCAGCGGCTCGTCGGAAACCCGCGCATCGCGCGTCGAGAACCCCCCTCAAGTCTGCGGGTACTTTTCCGATAAAAGCTGCAGCGGCCATGGCGGTCGCGCCACGGGCCCTCAAACAGACCCCCTTGCCGGAGTGTTCATGCAGTACTCACCCCTTTCCCACGTCAAGCAGCGCGTCAAGGTTGGCGCGCCGCTGCCGTTCAACATCCGCGACCACGACTTCACCCTGCTGCTGGCGCGCGGCCAGGTGGTGGAGAACTTCGATCAGATGGAGGCCCTGTTCACCCGCGGAGCGCTGGTGGACCTGGCCGACCCTGGCGCCGGCCAGCGTGCCCACGAG
>JAURXG010000095.1 GCA_030654555.1 Aquabacterium sp. | reverse complement strand
ACCTGGCCATCAGCGAGGCCGCCGCGCCCCACGGCCTGTACTACGCGCCCGACCCCAGCAGCCAGATCGCCTGCACCATCGGCGGCAACGTGGCCGAGAACTCCGGCGGCGTGCACTGCCTGAAGTACGGGCTGACGCTGCACAACGTGATCAAGGTGCGCGGCTTCACGGTCGAGGGCGAGGCGGTCGAGTTCGGCACCGACGCGCTGGACGCCGCCGGGCTGGACCTGCTGGCCCTGGTGGTGGGCAGCGAGGGCATGCTGGCGGTGACCACCGAGGTCACCGTCAAGCTCACGCCCAAGCCGCAGGTGGCGCGCTGCATCATGGCCAGCTTCGACGACATCCGCAGCGCCGGCGACGCGGTGGCCGCGGTGATCGCCGCCGGCATCATCCCCGCCGGGCTGGAGATGATGGACAAGCCGATGACCGCGGCGGTCGAAGACTACGTGCACGCCGGCTACGACCTGGACGCCGCCGCGATCCTGCTGTGCGAGAGCGACGGCACGCCCGAGGAAGTGGCCGAGGAGATCGCCCGCATGACCGCGGTGCTGCGCGCGCATGGCGCCAGCCGGCTGGCGGTGAGCGAGAACGAGGCGCAGCGGCTGAAGTTCTGGAGCGGGCGCAAGAACGCCTTCCCGGCGTCGGGCCGCATCAGCCCCGACTACATGTGCATGGACAGCACCATCCCGCGCAAGCGGCTGGCCGACATCCTGATCGCCATCGCGCAGATGGAGATCAAGTACGGCCTGCGCTGCTGCAACGTGTTCCATGCCGGCGACGGCAACCTGCACCCGCTGATCCTGTACGACGCCAACGACCCGGACCAGCTGCACCGCTGCGAGCTGTTCGGCGCCGACATCCTGGAGACCAGCGTGGCGCTGGGTGGCACCGTCACCGGCGAGCATGGCGTGGGCGTCGAGAAGCTGAGCAGCATGTGCGTGCAGTTCAGCCCCGAAGAGCGCGAGCAGATGTTCGCCGTCAAGCGCGCCTTCGACCCGGCCGGCACCTTGAACCCCGGCAAGGTGATCCCCACGCTGCACCGCTGTGCCGAGTACGGCAAGATGCATGTGAAGAAGGGGCTGTTGCCCTTCCCCGAGCTGGAGCGCTTCTGATGGCCGACCTGGCACTGAATGCACTGGTCGACCGGGTGCGCGCCGCCCGCGCCGACAAGACCGCGCTCAACATCAGCGGCGGCAATACCAAGGCCTTCTTCGGCGAAGCACCGCGTGGTGAACCGCTGGATGTGCGGCCGCTGGCCGGCATCAGCAGCTACGAGCCCAGCGAGCTGGTGGTGACCGTGCGCGCCGGCACGCCGCTGGCCGAGTTGGAGGCCGCGCTGGCCGAGCAGGGCCAATGCCTGCCGTTCGAGCCGCCGCGCTTTGCGCCGGGCGGCACGGTGGGTGGCATGGTCGCCGCGGGGCTGTCGGGGCCGGCGCGCGCGGCGGTGGGCGGCGTGCGCGACTACGTGCTGGGCGCCACGCTGCTCAACGGCCGGGCGGAGGTGTTGAGCTTCGGCGGCCAGGTGATGAAGAACGTGGCGGGCTACGACGTCTCGCGCGTGCTGGCAGGCTCGATGGGCGTGCTGGGCGTGATCTGCGAGGTGTCGCTGAAGGTGCTGCCGGTGGCGGTGGCCAGCACCACGCTGCGCTTCGAGCGGGACGAGGCCGCGGCGATCAAGCAGCTCAACACCTGGGGCGGCCAGCCCTTGCCGATCAGCGCCAGCGCCTGGTGGGACGGCATGCTGGTGCTGCGCCTGTCGGGCGCGGCGGCGGCCGTGCAATCGGCCACGCAGAAGCTGCGTGGCGAGGTGGTCGACCCCGCGCTGGCCGCCGGCTTCTGGACCGGGCTGCGCGACCAGACCGACGAGTTCTTCGCCAAGGCGCAGACGGCGGTGGCGGCCGGCGCCACGCTGTGGCGGCTGTCGGTGGCAGCCACCACGCCGCCGATGGCGCTGCCCGGCGAGCACCTGGTCGAATGGGGCGGCGCGCAGCGCTGGGTGGTCACCACCGCCGCGGCGGCCGTGGTGCGCGAGGCGGCGGCGCGTGCCGGTGGCCACGCCACCGCCTTCCGCGGCAGCAAGGCCGACGGCGCGCTGGCGCCGCTGAGCGCACCGCTGGCGCGCATCCACCGCGGGATGAAGACCGCCTTCGACCCCGAGCGGATCTTCAACCCCGGCCGGCTCTACCCGGACCTGTGATGACCGCCGAGCCGAGCCGCGCCACCGCCGACAGCATGGCCGCCTATTACGCGAAGCGCGCGTCCATCTACGAGCGGGTGTACCTCAAGCCCGAGCGCCAGGCCGACCTGCGCGCGATGGAAGCCGCGCTGGCCGAGCCCTTCGCCGGCCGCCGGGTGCTGGAGATCGCCTGCGGCACCGGCTGGTGGACGCCGCATGGCGCGGCCCGCGCCGCGCACTGGCGCGCCACCGACCTGAATCCCGAGACCATGGACGTGGCGCGGGCCAAGCCGGGCATGCCGGCCCAGGTGCGCTTCCAGGCGGTGGATGCCTACCGCTTCGCCGAGCTGGGCGACGAGACCTTCGACGCCGCCTTCGCCGGCTGCTGGTGGAGCCATGTGCCGCTGGCGCGGCTGCCCGGCTGGCTGGCCGCGCTGCATGCGCGCCTCGAGCCCGGCGCGGTGGTGGTGATGCTGGACAACCGCTACGTGCCGGGCAGCAGCACGCCGATCAGCCGCCGCGATGCCGAGGGCAACACCTACCAGCAGCGAGCGCTCGACGACGGCAGCAGGCACGAGGTGCTGAAGAACTTTCCCACGCCCGAGGCGGCCATCGCCGCGCTGGGCCCGCGCGCGCGCGACGCCCGCTGGACCGCCCACACCCACTACTGGGTGCTGCAGTACACACTGGCATGACGATGCTGCAGGGGCTGGCGCTGTTGCTGCTGTGCCAATCGGCGGGCGAGGCGGCGGCGCGCCTGCTGCACCTGCCGTTGCCCGGCCCGGTGCTGGGCATGCTGGCGCTGGTGGCGCTGCTGAGCTGGCCACCGCTGCGCGCGCCGGCGGGGCAGGCGGCCGATGCGCTGCTGGCGCATCTGTCGCTGCTGTTCGTGCCGGTGGGCGTGGGCGTGATGACGCACCTGGCGCTGATCTCGCAATACGGCGCGCGCATGGGCATGGCCCTGCTGCTGTCGACCTGGATCGGCCTGGCCGTCACCGCGCTGGTGCTGCGGGCGCTGCTGCCGGCGCCCGGTACCCGAACCGGCACCAGCCAGGGCTGACGGCGACCCCCGATGCAGGACTTCGTGCAACTGTGGGTCTACCTGTCGGCCACGCCGCTGTTCGGGCTGACCGCCACGCTCAGCTGTTATGTGCTCGCCTACGCGCTGTACGTGCGGCTGAACCATGCCCCCTGGGCCAACCCGGTGCTGTGGACGGTGCTGGCGCTGGCCACGCTGCTGACGCTCACCGCCACGCCCTACCCCACCTACTTCTCCGGCGCGCAGTTCATCCACTTCCTGCTGGGCCCGGCGGTGGTGGCGCTGGGCTGGCCGCTGTGGCAGCGCCGCGCCCAGTTGCGCCAGCGCGGCCCGGCCCTGCTGGCCGCCGCGCTGGCCGGCGGCACCGCAGCGGCGGGCAGCGCCGTGGCCATCGGCT
>JAURXG010000140.1 GCA_030654555.1 Aquabacterium sp. | reverse complement strand
ACCGGCCCGAATCGGCGCGCGCGCTGGCGATGTTCGGCGGCGGCGCGCTGGTGTCGCTGGGCATGGCCGCGGCACTCACCCAGGCCGGCTTGGCCGCACCGCCGCCGCCGCTGGCCGCGGGCTGGGTGCTGGCGTCGCTGGGGCTGGCGCTGTGGTTCCTGAGCGCCAACCTCACGCTGCAGTACGGCGCCGCGCGGCTGCCGGCCAACACCACCTCGGTGATCATGATCAGCGAGGTGTTCTTCGCCAGTGCCTCGGCGCTGGCGCTGGGCGCCGGCACGCTGGGTGGGCGCGAGGCGCTGGGCGCGCTGATGATCCTGGGCGGCGCGCTGCTGGCGGCGGTGCAGCGCGATTGACCGGCGCCGGCCGGCTCAGCGCCGGTCCGGCGCTGAGGGCCTGGGCCCGCGGGCCGCCGGGCTCAGCTGCCGGTAGAACCCCTGGCGGCCCAGCAGTCGATCGAGCTCGACCAGGTCGAGTGGCTTGCCCAGGTAGCCCTCGGCGCCGGCCAGCGTGCCGCGCACCTGGTCGACCGGGTCGTGAAACGCCGACACCATCACCACCATCGGCGGGCGGCCACCCGGGTGCACCAGCCGGTAGCGGATCTGGTGGCACAGCGTGAGGCCGTCGACACGGCTCTCGGGCCCGAGGTCGAGATCGACGAACACCATGCCGTAGACATGGTGCGTGAGCAGGTCGAGTGCCCGGTCGCTGTGGCGCGCCCGGTCGATCTCCAGCCCGTAGCCCTGCAGTTGGCGCTGCAGGAAGTGCAGCGCCACCTCGCTGTCGTCGACCAGCAGCACGCGCGGCGCGATCTGCGGGCGGCGCAAGGCCTCGCGCTCGCGCCGGCGTGCCTCGGCCGGATCGAGCTGGGCCGGATGCCGGCGCGGGGCCTCGTCGTCGGCGCGGCGCGCGGGCTGGTCGGGCAGGTCGAAAGCGCCGATGGTGCGCAGCGCGCCGCGCCCCAGGCTGGTGGGCAACGTGAGCGGCAGGGGCGACGAGCGCGGGTTGTCGCGCCGGGCCAGCATCGCGTCGAGCTCACGCAGCACCTGCACCTGGTCGATGGGCCGCATCATCCAGGCCGCGGCGTCGTCGGGGGCGGCGGCGCCGATGAACAGCGCGTCCTTCACGCGGCCGAGCTTGCGCAGCAGTTCGAGCACGCCGGCCTCGTCGGCATCGGCGATCACCAGCTCGGCGTTGTCCAACGGCAGCACGTGCACGTAGCGGCGCCGCCCACCGCCGGTGAGCTGGAAGTACGACGCCAGCGCCTTGCGGTCGAAGGTGCTGAAGCCGAGGATGGCGACCGGGATCGGGACGGGCATGCGCGCAGGGGGGTGTTCAGTGGCGCAGTATGCGCCGGGCCATCGTCTGCGGCGGCGTGGGGAGCGTCAATCATCCGCACAAGCCGATGGCGCCGCGAACTAGGGATACGATGCGCCGCACCCCCATCCGACCAGCCCGCACCCATGAGCGAACCCCGCCTGCAAGACTTCGAAGCGGTCGACATCACCGGCCGCCCGGTGCGCCTGGCCGACCATGCCGGCCAGGTGCTGCTGATCGTCAACACCGCCAGCCAGTGCGGCTTCACGCCGCAGTTCGCCGGGCTGGAGAAGCTGTGGCAGACCTACCGCGAGCGCGGCCTGGTGGTGCTGGGGTTTCCCAGCAACCAGTTCGGCGGACAAGACCCGGGCAGCAACGATGAGATCGCCTCGTTCTGCCAGCTCAACTACGGCGTGAGCTTCCCGATGATGGCCAAGGTGCAGGTCAACGGCGGCGACGCGCACCCGTTGTTCGAGTGGCTCAAGGGCGAGGCGCCGGGGCTGCTGGGCAGCAAGGGCATCAAGTGGAACTTCACCAAGTTCCTGATCGGGCGCGACGGCAAGGTGCTCAAACGCTACGCCCCGCAGGACGCGCCCGAGAAGCTGGCCCAGGACATCGAAGCGGCACTGTGACCTGGGGCACCCGGCGCCGCGGGTACGCGGCGCCACCCGCCGGGCGGGTGCGCGGCCCGCTTGGGAGCGGCCCGGCGCTGGGCCGCGTTGGCGACCTGCTCCCGGGATAATCGGCGGCTCAATCAAGGAGCCCCCGATGTTCGAGCACATCCAGCCCTATGCGGGCGACCCGATCTTCGCGCTGGTCGACGCTTTCAACGCCGATGCGCGGCCGCACAAGGTCAACCTGTCGATCGGCATCTACTTCGACGAGCAGGGCCGCCTGCCGGTGCTGCCCAGCGTGCTGGCCGCCGAACAGCGCATCCTGGCCGCCGGCGGCCCCAAGCCCTACCTGCCGATGGAGGGCGACGCCGCCTGCCGCGCCCAGGTGGCAGCGCTGCTGCTGGGCGCCGGCCACCGGGCGATCGCCGAAGGGCGCGTGGCCACCATCCAGACGGTGGGCAGCTCGGGCGGGCTGAAGGTGGGCGCCGATTTCCTCAAGACCTGGCTGCCCGAGGCGCAGGTGTGGGTCAGCGACCCGACCTGGGACAACCACCGCTCGATGTTCGAAGGCAGCGGCTTCGTCGTGAACGCCTACCCGTACTACGACGCCCACACCGGCGGCGTGCGCTTCGACGACATGCTGACCACGCTGCGCGCGCTGCCGCGGCGCAGCATCGTGCTGCTGCACGCCTGCTGCCACAACCCCACCGGCGTGGACCTGACCGCCGCGCAGTGGGACGCGCTGATCCCGGTGCTGCGCGAGCGCGAGCTGCTGCCCTACCTCGACCTGGCCTACCAGGGCTTCGGCGACGGCATCGACGAAGACGCCTACGCGGTGCGCGCGCTGGCCGACGCCGGCCTCACCCACTTCGTCGCCAACTCGTTCTCCAAGAGCATGAGCGTGTATGGCGAGCGCTGCGGCGCGCTCAGCGCGGTGTGCGCCACGGCCGCCGAGGCGGCGCTGGTGCTGGGCCAGCTGCGATTCACCGTGCGGCGCATCTACTCCAGCCCGGCGATCCATGCCGCCAGGCTGGTGGCCCATGTGCTGGGTGACGCTGACCTGCGCCCGATGTGGGAGGCCGAGCTGGCCGCGATGCGCGAGCGCATCCTGGCGATGCGCCAGGCCCTGCATGCGCGCCTGGTGGCGCTGGCGCCGGGGCGCGACTTCGGCTACTTCCTGAGCCAGCGCGGCATGTTCAGCTACACCGGCCTGAGCGCGGACCAGGTGGACCGCCTGCGCGAGGCGCACGCGGTCTACCTGATCCGCTCGGGCCGCATTTGCGTGGCCGGGCTCAACACCGGCAACGTGGCGCGCACCGCCGAGGCGATGGCCAAGGTGCTGGCCGCCTGAGTGCCCGGCCTCAATCGGGCAGCCGCGCCTCGACCCGGATCGCGTTGAACCAGGCCGCCAGGTTGTCGATGTCGGCGTCGCTGAGCGGCTTGGCCATCACCGCCATCACCTCGTGCTTGCGGGCGCCGCTGCGGTAGGCCTTGAGCTGGGCCGACAGGTAGATCGCCGGCTGGCCGGCCAGGTTGGGGGCGTCGGGCGTCACCGACAGGCCCTGCGGGCCATGGCACACCGCGCAGGCCTGGGCCTTCTGGCGCCCGGCCTGCAGGTCGGCCGCGGCGGCCAGGCCGGTGGCCAGGGCCGCCAGCAGGGCGATCGCCAGCGGCCGCCGCCACCGCCCGGCCGGCACCGCGGCAGCGGCCGGGACGGCACGCTGGCGGGCCGCGATCATGGCGCGCTGTAGGTCACGCGGTAGATCGCGCCGGCGAAGTCGTCGCTGATCAGCAGCGAGCCGTCCTTCATCACCGCCACGTCGACCGGGCGGCCGCGGTACAGGCCGGTCTCGCTGTCGAGGAAGCCCTCGGCGAAGACCACGCTCTTGTCGGCGCTGCCGTCGGTCTTCAGCGAGACGAAGTTGACCAGCCCGCCGGTGGCCTTGCTGCGGTTCCACGAGCCGTGCGCGGCCACGAAGATGCCGCCCTGGTAGTTGGCCGGGAACATCTTGCCGGTGTAGAAGGTCATGCCGAGCTGGGCCTGGTGCGCAGGGAACTCGATCTGCGGCTTGGTCCAGTTCGCCGGCGGCTTCATGTCCTTGAGGTCCGGCGCGGCCGCCGTGCCCGCGATCTGCACGTTGTTGCCGTGGATGTACGGGTAGCCGAAGTGCTCGCCCCCGGCCTTGGTGATGCGGTTGAGCTCACCCGGCGGCGTGTCGTCCCCCATGCCGTCGGTCTGGTTGTCGGTGAACCAGACCGTCTTGTCCTTGGGGTTGATGTCCATGCCCACCGAGTTGCGCACGCCGCGGGCGATCACCTCGCGGCCCGAGCCGTCGAAGGCGTTCATGCGGACCATGCCGCCGATGCCCAGCTGCTCGTACAGCGCCACCTTGTCCCGCGGTTGCACGTTGTGCGGCTGGCCGAGCGTGATGTGCAGCTTGCCGTCGTCGCTGACGCGGCAGGTGCGGGCACCGTGGTTGTAGCTCTCCTCGTCGGGCGGCACCAGCTTGCCCTGCGGCACCACCTCGATCACGGCCACGTCCGGGCCTTCGTAGAAGAACTCGGCCGCCGGGAAGTTCAGCACGCGGTTGTGCTCGGCGACGATCAGGAAGCCGTCCTTGGTCCAGCACACGCCGTTCGGGTTGGTGAACTTCAGGCTGGGGGCGAACGACTTGACCTCGTCGGCCACGCCGTCGCTGTTGCGGTCGGTCACCGCCCAGACGCTGGTCTTGCGCGTGCCGACGAACAGCATGTTGGTGCTGGGCGCCACGGCCATGTGGCGCGCGTCGGGCACGACGGCGAACAGGTCGATGGAGAAGCCTGGCGGCAGCTTCACCCGCTTCAGGTTGGCGCGGATCGCGTCGGCGTTCCGGCCGGTCTGCGGCACCACCGGGATGTTCAGGTCGGTGGTGGCGACCTTCATCTGCTTGAGCTTCTCGATGTTCTGGGCGGTGGCCGGCAGCGCGGTGGCGCAGGTCAGCGCGGCCACGGCGGCAAGGCGCAGCGGATGCAGGCGGGGCAAGGTCATGGTGGTGGTCTCCTGGGCTGTTGCTGTCATGGTGATCACCGCGGTCTTGGTCGGCCGCGGCGAGGGTGTCATGCGCAATGCGCGTGCCAGTGCGGGTCATCCCGAGGTGGGGCCGACCGCTGCCCGGGCGCGACAAGCTGTCGGCCGGTCGGCACTGTTCAGGAGCAGAACACCCTATACGCACAGGCGTGCAGAAAGGGTTCAATCGCGCCCGGGGCCCGCCACCAGGCCGGGTTATGCCGTTGCGCCCGACGACCGAGGAGACTGCATGATCGAGCACCCGACGCCACCGCGCACCCACGAGCTGGCCTTGCAGGCCCGCGGCGGCCGCCTGCCGCCGCAAGGCCGCCCGGCGGCGTTGATCCTGGACAGCTGGGCGCGCAGCCTGCACGCCGGCGTGGACGCCCATGCGCCGGCAGCGGTGCCGGTGGTCGAGGCGGCCGATCTGGCGCAGCGCT
>JAURXG010000091.1 GCA_030654555.1 Aquabacterium sp. | reverse complement strand
GCAACATGCTCAAGCCCGCGCTGGCACGCGGCGAGTTGCACTGCATCGGCGCGACCACGCTCAACGAATACCGCAAGTACGTCGAGAAGGACGCCGCGCTCGAGCGCCGCTTCCAGAAGGTGCTGGTCGAGGAACCCAGCGTGGAGGCCACGATCGCCATCCTGCGCGGCCTGCAGGAGAAGTACGAGGTGCACCATGGCGTGGAGATCACCGACCCGGCCATCGTCGCCGCGGCCGAGTTGAGCCACCGCTACATCACCGACCGCTTCCTGCCGGACAAGGCGATTGACCTGATCGACGAGGCCGCCGCCAAGATCAAGATCGAGATCGACTCCAAGCCCGAGGTGATGGACAAGCTCGACCGTCGGCTGATCCAGCTGAAGATCGAGCGCGAGGCGATGAAGAAGGAGCATGACGAAGGCTCGCAGCGCCGCCTGGGGCTGATCGAGGAAGAGATCGTCAAGCTGCAGCGCGAGTACGCCGACCTCGAGGAGATATGGAAGTCGGAGAAGGCCACCGCGCAAGGCTCGGCGCAGGTCAAGGAGCAGATCGAGCAGACCAAGTTCCAGATCGAGGAGCTCAAGCGCCGCGGCGACTTCAACAAGGTCGCCGAGCTGCAGTACGGCAAGCTGCCCGAGCTGGAGAAGACGCTCAAGGAAGCGCAGGCCAAGGAGAGCGGCAAGGCCAAGGGCGCCAAGGACGGCACCGGCGGTCCGCAGCTGCTGCGCACGATGGTCGGCGCCGAGGAGATCGCCGAGGTGGTGTCACGCGCCACCGGCATTCCGGTCAGCAAGCTGATGCAGGGTGAGCGCGACAAGCTGCTGCAGATGGAAGACGCGCTGCACACGCGGGTGGTGGGGCAGGACGAGGCCATCGTCGCGGTGTCCGACGCCATCCGCCGTTCACGTGCGGGCTTGAGCGACCCGAACCGGCCGCTGGGTTCGTTCCTGTTCCTCGGCCCCACGGGCGTGGGCAAGACCGAGCTGTGCAAGGCGCTGGCCGGCTTTTTGTTCGACAGTGAAGACCACATGATCCGCGTCGACATGAGCGAGTTCATGGAGAAGCACAGCG
>JAURXG010000087.1 GCA_030654555.1 Aquabacterium sp. | reverse complement strand
CCTGGTCTGGGGCCTGCTGACCAGCCACGGCAAGAGCGCGGCCAACGAGAGCGTTTCGCGCCTGCATGCCTCGATCCTGATCGCTGGCCGGCACCAGGAAGCGGCATAGCCCCCCCCGAAGCGGCCAGGGCCGCTCCCCCCCAGGGGGGCGACGCCAGTGGTCCGGCGAAGCCGGTTCCACGGCGTCTACTGGGTTGAAGACACTATAAATTCGGAGAGAGAACCATGTCGCGTACCAAGAGCATCCTGACCGAAGCCAAGCAGATCGACACCGCCGTGGAGCTGATCAAGCTCGGCGCCCGCCTGCAGGTGCTGGAGAGCGAAACCGACCTCAGCTACGAGCGCCTGCTGCGCTTGTACAAAGAAGTGGCCGGCAAGAGCCCCAGCAAGGGCCAGCTGCCGTTCTCGACCGACTGGTTCATGACCTGGCAGCCCAACATCCATGCCAGCCTGTTCCTCAACATCCACGAATACCTGAACAAGGTGGCCGAACTCGACGAGATCGACACCGTGATCAAGGCCTACAAGCTCTACATGGAGCAGGTGGGCGCCCAGGGCCTGGAGCCGCAGTTGTCCGTCACCCGCGCCTGGCGCCTGGTGAAGTTCGTCGACAACGGCATGCTCACGATGACCAAGTGCAGCAAGTGCGGCGGCCACTTCGTGACCCACCCGCACGAGATCGCCCGCCACTATGTGTGCGGCCTGTGCAACCCGCCGGCGCGTGCCGGCAAGGGCCGCAACGCCGGCGCGATCCGCCTGCCCAGCGCGCAGGATTGCGTGCTGCAGTGAACTCCTGCCGGGTAGCGGCCCGGCGCCGGCCTCGAGCGCCGGCGCCAGCGACCGAAACCAGCGGGGTGGATTGAACTTTTCCGGTTTTTTGGGTTCGACTGTTTTCTTGCTTGTCTCCTCCTAGCACATCCCCTGTGCTTTCAGGGCGGCCTCCCTCGGGAGACCGCCCTTTTTTCTGGGCGCGCGCCGCGCCTTGCCCTCGGCCGCCGAGGGGCCGTTGCCCCGAAGCGCCCGTCTTTTCCGGCGATGGCCGTGGCCGCCGCTGCCGACACTGCGTGCATGCCCGCCGTGCCCGCTTCCGTCGACCCAACGCACCGCCGCAGCGCGGCAATGCGGCTGCCCTGGCCCGCGCCGGCGCTGGCCACCTGGCTGGCGGCCTGGTCGCTGTGGTGGGCTTTGCAGCCGGTGGCCACGGTGCTGGGCTGGCCGGTGTCGGCGCCCTGGGTGCTGGCCACGGCCGGTGGGGCGCTGCTGGCACTGGCCCCACGTGTGGCCAGCGGCTGGCGGCGCGTCTTCATGGCCGCCGGCTTTCCGGTCTCGGCCACGCTGGCCGGCGCCGCCACCGCGGTGCCGGCCTGGGCCTGGCTGCTGCCGCTGGCGCTGCTGCTGGCGGCCTACCCGCTGCGGGCCTGGCGCGATGCGCCGCTGTTTCCCACCCCGGCGAATGCCCTGGCCGGCCTGGCCGATGCCGTGCCGCTGCCGCCGGCTGCCCGCGTGCTGGACGCCGGCTGCGGCCTGGGCCATGGCCTGGCCGCGCTGCGCGCCACCTGGCCCCAGGCCCGGCTGGAGGGCATCGAGTGGAGCTGGCCGCTGCGCCTGGCCAGCGCGTTGCGTTGCCCCTGGGCGCGTGTGCGGCAGGGCGACATGTGGGCCGCCGACTGGTCGGGCCACGCGGTGGTCTACCTGTTCCAGCGGCCCGAGAGCATGGCCCGCGCCTGGGCCAAGGCGCAGGCCGAGCTGGCCCCGGGCGCCTGGCTGGTGAGCCTGGACTTCGCCGTGCCCGATGTCGAGCCGACGCTGGCGCTGCGCCCCCCGGGCGCGCAGCCGGTGTGGGCCTACCGCGTGGCCGGCCAACGGCCCGGGGCGCCATCCGATCCGGGCCGATCGGGCCTGGTGGCTCAACCCGCGTCGGTCCCGGCCGATAACCCCAGCAACAAGCCGGCCCGGCCGGGCAGGCGCTGAGCAGCTACACCCCAACACCACCATGTTCGTCCTCGTCGGCTGGTCACTCGCAATGGTTTGCATCTTCGGCGTGTACATCTTTCACGGCGGGAACATCCAGGTCGTGCTGAAGGCGTTGCCCTTCGAGATGATCACCATCTTCGGCGCGGCGATGGGCGCCTTCCTGGCCAACAACCAGATGAAGGTCATCAAGGCCTCGATGCGCGGCCTGGGCCAGTGCTTCAAGGGCAGCAAGTTCAGCAAGGCGCGCTACATGGAGCTGCTGGCGCTGATGTTCGACATCCTGCAGAAGGCCCGCAAGGAAGGGCTGATGTCGATCGAGAAGGATGTCGAAGACCCGCACAGCTCGCCGCTGTTCCAGAAGTACCCGATCGTCGGCAACGACCACCATGTCTGCGAGTTCATCACCGACTACCTGCGCATGATGGTCTCGGGCAACTTGAACGCGCATGAGATCGAGAGCCTGATGGACAGCGAGATCGACACCCACCATGCCGAGGAGCATGCGGCCGTGGCAGCCATCGGCCGCCTGGCCGGTGGCCTGCCGGCTTTCGGCATCGTGGCGGCGGTGCTGGGTGTCGTCAACACCATGGGATCGGTGGGCCAGGCGCCTGCCATCCTGGGCGGCATGATCGCCTCGGCGCTGGTCGGCACCTTCCTGGGCATCTTGCTGGCCTACGGCTTCGTCGAGCCGCTGGGCGGCCTGCT
>JAURXG010000067.1 GCA_030654555.1 Aquabacterium sp. | reverse complement strand
CCTGGTGCTGCTGGCGCTGGTGCGCAATGACCAACCTCGGCTGGCGGCCGCGCTGGCGGGTGGTACCGCGCTGGCGGGGTGCGCACTGCTGCTGCTGCTGGCACCCGCCGTGTTCGGCGGCGAGGTGCCCCGCTGGTCGGTCGCCTGGCTGCCGGCGCTCGGGCTTCAACTGGGCTTGCGGCTGGATGGGCTGGCCTGGTTGTTCGCCCTGCTGGTGCTGGGTATCGGTGCCCTGGTGGTGCTGTATGCCGCCTGGTACCTGGACGCCAAGGACCCGCCGGCGCGCTTCTTCGGCTTCCTGATGCTGTTCATGGGCGCGATGCTGGGCGTCGTGTTGGCCGACAACCTGGTGCTGCTGGTGGTGTTCTGGGAGCTGACCAGCGTCTCGTCCTTCCTGCTGGTGGGCTACTGGGGCGCCAGCCCCAAGGGCGGGGCCGAGGCGCGCAACGGCGCGCGTTTGGCGCTGGTGGTCACCGGCGGCGGCGGGCTGGTGATGCTGGCGGGCATCGTGCTGCTGGGGCAGATCGCCGGCAGCTACGAGCTGAGCGTGCTGCTGGGCCGTGGCGAGGCGGTGCGCGCCCATGGGCTGTACCCGCTGGTGCTGGGGCTGATCCTGGTGGGCTGCTTCACCAAGAGCGCGCAATGGCCGTTCCACTTCTGGCTGCCCGAGGCGATGGCCGCGCCCACGCCGGTCTCGGCCTACCTGCATTCGGCGACGATGGTCAAGGCCGGCATCTTCCTGCTGATGCGGCTGTACCCGGTGCTGGGTGGCACGGCGCTGTTCGAGTGGATCGTCGCGCCGGTGGGCCTGGGCACCATGGCCTACGCGGCCTACGTGGCGGTGTTCCGCCACGACCTGAAGGGCCTGCTGGCCTACTCGACCATCAGCCACCTCGGGCTGATCGTCTTCCTGATCGGGCTGGACACGCCGCTGGCCGAGGTGGCGGCGGTGTTCCACGTGCTGAACCACGCCACCTTCAAGGCCGCGCTGTTCATGACCGCCGGCATCATCGACCACGAGACCGGCACGCGCGACATGCGCCAACTCGCCGGCCTGATGAAGCTGATGCCCTGGACCGCCACGCTGGCGATGGTGGCCGCCGCGGCCATGGCGGGGGTGCCGCTGGCCAACGGCTTCCTGTCCAAGGAGATGTTCTTCGCCGAGGCAGTGGCCGGCCGCAGCCACTTCCTGTTCGGCGCGATGATCCCGCTGCTGGCCACCTTCGGCGGCATCTGCTCGGTGGCCTACTCGCTGCGCTTCATCCACGACGTGTTCTTCAACGGCGAGCCCAAGGACCTGCCCAACCCGCACCCGCACGAGCCGCCGTTGTTCATGAAGGCGCCGGTGATGCTGCTGGTGGCTCTGTGCCTGGCGGTGGGCGTGGCGCCCGGCCTCACCGTCGGGCCGATGGTGCAATTGGCCGCCACCACCATGCTGGGCCACGCACCCCCGCCCTACCAGCTGGCGCTGTGGCACGGGCTGAACCTACCGCTGCTGATGAGCGCGGTGGCCCTGGCCGGTGGCGTGGCCTTCTACGTCGCGCTGCAGCGGCACTACCACCTGCACCTGCACCACCCGCGCGGCCTCACCGGCCGGTTGCTGTTCACGCGGGCGATCGATGGCCTGCTGCGGGGCGCACGTGGGTTCATCGGCCGGCTGGACACCGGCTCGCTGCAGCGCCACGTGGCGCTGATGCTGAGCGTGGCGGTGGCGGCGGCGGCGTGGCCGTTCATCGCGGCGGGTGCGGGCGCACCCGCGGCCGGCGGCCGCAGCCTGCTGCCGGCCGATGGGCTGTCAGTGCTGGTCTGGGCGGGGCTGCTGGCGGTGTGCGTGGCCCTGACACGCGGCCATCGCGAGCGCCTGCACGCGGTGGTGCTGGTGGGCGTGATCGGCTTGGTCACCGCGCTGACCTTCGCCGCGCTGTCGGCGCCCGATCTGGCGCTGACGCAGCTGTCGGTCGAGGTGGTGTCCACCGTGCTGCTGCTGATGGGCCTGGCGCTGCTGCCGCCCACCAGCCCGCGTGAATCCAGCGCGGCGCGGCGCTGGCGCGACGGCGTGCTGGCGCTGGCCGGCGGCGCGGGCATGGCCTGGCTGAGCTGGCTGGTGCTGACGCGCGATCACGATTCGATCTCGTGGTTCTTCCTCGATCGCTCGTTGCCCCAGGGCGGCGGCAGCAACGTGGTCAACGTGATCCTGGTCGACTTCCGCGGCTACGACACCTTCGGCGAGATCACCGTGCTGGGCATCGCCGCGCTGGGCGTGTTCGCGCTGCTCGACGGCTGGCGGATGCGCCGGCCGACGGCCGATGCGCAGGGCCGGCCCTGGCGCTTTGCGCGGCCGCCGCTGATGCTGCGCCAGGCCGCGCGCCTGGTGCTGCCGCTGGCGCTGGTGTTCAGTGCCTACCTGTTCTGGCGCGGCCACAACCTGCCGGGCGGCGGCTTCATCGCCGGTCTGGTGACGGCGGTGGCGCTGGTGCTGCAGTCCATGGCGCTGGGGCAATCGCGCGCCGAAGCGCTGCTGCAGGCCGCCGGCGGGCGGCGCTTCACCCGCTGGATCGGCATCGGGCTGGGCATCGCCGGCCTCACCGGGCTGGGCGCCTTCGCCTTCGGCCAGCCCTTCCTCACCAGCGCCTTCGGCCACCCGGTGCTGCCGCTGCTGGGCGAACTGTCGTTGGCCAGCGCCGCGCTGTTCGACCTGGGCGTCTACATCACCGTGGTGGGCGCCACGCTGCTGACGCTGTCGGTGCTGGGCGCCGCCAGCCAGGGCAGCACCGCCGGGCCGGTGCGCGGGGAGGGCGCGTGATGCCGTCGATGGAGTTCCTGCTGGCCACCGGCATCGGCGCGGTCACCAGCTGCGGCCTGTGGCTGCTGCTGCGTGGCCGCAGCTTCAGCGTGGTGCTGGGCCTGACGGTGCTGGGTTATGCGGTCAACGTCTTCATCTTCGGCATGGGCCGGCTGTGGCGCAACGCGCCGGCCATCCTGGGGCAGGGCGGCACGGTGGCCGATCCGCTGCCGCAGGCGCTGGTGCTGACGGCCATCGTGATCGGCTTCGCCACCACCGGCTTCGTCATCGAGCTGGCGCTGCGCAGTCGCCATGACAACGGCAGCGACCATGTCGACGGCCACGAGCCCGGCATGCAGCCGCCCGTCGATGCGGCGGCGGATCTGCGCGGGGAGGCCCCTCGGTGAACTGGCTGCAGACCCACGGCCCGGTGCTGCCGGTGCTGCTGCCGGCGGCCACCGCGATCGCGCTGCTGCTGCTGGGTGATGGCGCGGGGGCGTCTGCGACTGCCTCCGAGGCCCGCCGCCAGGCCTGGAGCCGGCGCCTCGCGCTGGGTTCGGTCGTGCTGGGTGGTTGGCTGGCCCTGTGGCTGATGCGCCAGGCCGACACCGGCGCGCTGTCGGTCTACCGGCTGGGCGGCTGGCCGGCGCCGTTCGGCATCGTGCTGGTGGTCGATCGGCTGGCGGCGCTGATGCTGGTGCTGACCTCGTCCATCGCGCTGCCGGTGCTGCTCTACGCCAGCGGCGGCTGGGATGCGCGCGGCCGGCACTTCCATGCGCTGCTGCAGTTCCAGCTGATGGGGCTGAACGGCGCCTTCGTCACCGGCGACCTGTTCAACCTGTTCGTCTTCTTCGAGGTGCTGCTGATCGCCAGCTACGTGCTGATGCTGCACGGCCGCGGCGGCCAGCGCTTGCGCGTGGGGTTGCACTACGTGGTGCTCAACCTCGTGGCCTCGGCGCTGTTCCTGGTCGGTGTGGCGCTGGTGTATGCGCTCACCGGCACGCTCAACCTGGCCGATATGGCGCTGCGGGTGCCGTTGGTGCAAGGCCCCGACGCGGTGCTGCTGCGCGCGGCGGCGCTGCTGCTGCTGGTGGTGTTCGGCTTCAAGGCGGCGCTGGCACCGCTGTCGATCTGGCTGCCGGCCAGCTATGCCGCGGCCAGCGCGCCGGTGGCCGCGCTGTTCGCGATCATGACCAAGGTCGGCGTCTACGCCATCCTGCGGGTGCATGGCGTGGTGTTCGGCGATGCCGGTGCGGCCGCTGCCGACAGCGCCGCGCTGGTGGCCCAGCCACTGCTGCTGCCGCTGGCGCTGGCCACCGGCGTGGTCGGCGTGCTGGGTGCACTGGCCGCGGGCACGCTGGCGGGGCTGGTGGCCTGGCTCACGGTGGCCTCGGTCGGCACGGTGCTGGCGGCCGTCGGCCTCTACAGCACGGCGGGCTGGGCGGCGGCGATCTACTACCTGGCGCACAGCACGCTGATCGTGGCCGCGCTGTTCCTGCTGGTCGAGTTGCTCGGCGCGCAGCGTGGTGCGGCCGGTGGCCGCCTGGTGCCGGCCACACCGGTGGCCCAGCCGGCATTGCTGGGCATCCTGCTGCTGCTGGCGGCGGCCTCGGTGGCGGGGCTGCCGCCGCTGCCGGGCTTCATCGGCAAGCTGATGCTGCTTCAGGCGTCCAGCGGCGCCCCGGGGGGCGCGGCGCTGTGGGCGGTGCTGCTGGGCGGCGGCCTGCTCACGCTGATCGGCCTGGCGCGGGCCGGCAGCATCGTCTTCTGGCAGGTGCAGGCCGCGCCGGCCGAGGTCGGCGCTTCAGCACCGCCGCGTGGGCTGGCCGCCACCGGGCTGCTGATCGCGGCCAGCGTGGCGATGAGCGTCTGGGCCGCGCCGATGCTGCGTTATGCCCAGGCCGCTGCGCTGCAGCTGAGCGACCGCGCCGCCTATGCCGCCGCGGTGCTGCCCGAACTGGGCGGCGCGGCCGCGCGCAGCACCCGCCCTTACACCGGCCAGGCCGCACCGGCCACGCCGGCAGCCCCGTCAGCGCCGGTGGCATCACCGCGATGAGCGCGCCGCCCGATCCCGATCCACGCCCGCCGCCCGGCTGGCTGGCGCACCCGTGGCTGTCGCTGCTGCTGGCGCTGGTGTGGCTGCTGCTGCAGCAGAGCGCGGCGCTGCCGCAACTGATCACCGCGGCCGTGCTGGGCCTGGGCCTGCCGCGGCTGCTGGTCGGCTGGCTGGGCCCGGCCCGCCGGGCGCCGCCCCGGGCCGGGCGCCTGGGCGTGGCCCTGCGACTGGCCCTCGTGGTGCTGTGGGACATCCTGCGCGGCAACCTGGCCGTGGCGCGCCTGGCCTTGTCGCCCGGTGCGCGGCCGCGCCCGCTCTGGGTGTCGCTGCCGCTGGGTTTGCGGCATCCAGCGGGCATCCACCTGCTGGCGTCGGTGGTCACGATGACGCCCGGCACGGTGTCGTGCGTGATCGACGAGGCGCGCTGGCAGCTGCTGATCCATGTGCTCGACGGCGACGATCCGGCCGCGGTGGCAGCCGAGATCCGCCAGCGCTACGAACAACCGATCCGGGCGCTGTTCGAATGATCATCGACTGGGCCCTCGATGTCGCCACCGCCGCGGTGGCCCTGGCCGTGCTGCTGTGCGGCCTGCGCCTGTGGCGCGGGCCCAGCGTGGCCGACCGCATCCTGGCGCTGGACACGCTCGCCATCAACGCGGTGGCGCTGGTCTGCCTGCTGGGCCTGCGCTGGCAGACGGCGCTGCTGCTCGAGGCGGCGCTGGTCATCGCGCTGCTGGGCTTCGTGGCCACGGTGGCGTTGGCGCGGTTTGTCGCCCGGGGCGACGTGATCGAACAGGGGGAGCCATGAATCCATTGCCGTTGTGGCTGCAGGGGCTGGTGGCGCTGCTGCTGGTGACGGGCGGGCTGTTCACGCTGGTGGGCGCGATCGGGCTGCTGCGCTTCGGCGATTTCTACCAGCGGCTGCACGCGCCCACCAAGGCCACCACGCTGGGGGTGGGCGGCATGCTGCTGGCGGCCATGGTGCTGGCCTGGGCGCGCGGCGACTGGGGGTTGCCACCGCTGCTGATCGTGCTGTTC
>JAURXG010000066.1 GCA_030654555.1 Aquabacterium sp. | reverse complement strand
CCTGGTGGACAACGCGCTGCAGTACACCCCCGCCGGTGGCACGGTCACGGCGCGCGTGATGGACGACCCCTTCGGCCAGGTGGTGGTGCTGCAGGTCGAAGACACCGGCCCGGGCATCCCCGAGGCCGAGCGGGCGCTGGTGCTGCAGCCCTTTTACCGCGCGCTGGGCACCAACGTCGACGGCAGCGGCCTGGGGCTGGCCATCGTCAACGAGATCGTGCAGCAGCATGGTGCCGAGCTGTCCATCGCCGATGCGCGCCCACGTGCCAGTGCCGCGGCCCAGGGCATGGGCCCGGGCACCTTGTTCACGGTGCGCTTTGCGCTCAGCCGGGCGCCGGTGGATCCGGCGGCGGAGACACCGCCTGCCACTGGCGGCTGACCAGGCTCAGCAGCCGCGCGTCGTCCTCGCCGCCATAACCCGCCGCCAGCGCGGCCTGGAACATCGCCGCGGCTTGGCTGCCCAGCAGCGGGCTGATGCCCGCCTGCGCGGCCATCGCCAGCGCCAGCGCCGAATCCTTGGCCAGCAGCGTGGTGTGGGCGCGCGGTGCGAAATCGCCGGCCAGCGCGCGGGCCATGCGGTCGGTGCCGATCCAGCACTGGCCGCTGGACTGCTCGATCACCGCCAGCGTCTGCGCACCGTCCAGCCCCAGGTGCTGGGCCAGCGCGATGGCCTCGGCCGCGGCGGCCAGGTTGGTGGCGGCGAGCAGGTTGTTGACCAGCTTGGTGCGGGCGCCGTCCCCCGGCCGTGGGCCGACGTGGAACAGGCGGGCCGCCAGGTGGCGCAGCAGGGTCGCGTGCGCCGTGAACAAGGCTGGCGGCGCGGCCACCATCAGGCTCATGCTGCCATCGCGCGCGCGCGCCGGGCCGCCCGACATCGGCGCATCCAGGCAGCCCAGGCCGGCCGCGGCCAGGCGGTGCGCCAGCCGCTCGACGTCGGCCGGCGCTATGGTGGGGCACAGCATCACCGCGGCGCCGGCGGGCAGCGCGGCGGCCGCGCCGGCCGGGCCGAACAGCACGGCCTCGGTCTGCAACGCGTCGACCACCGCGACGATCAGCAGCGCGCAGCCGGCGGCCACGGCGGCCGGCGAGTCGGCCACTTCGGCGCCGGCCGCCGCGGCCAACGCGTGGCGCGCGAGGTCGATGTCGTGCACCCGCACGGCCTGGCCGGCGTCGCGCAGCCGCAGCGCCATCGCCAGGCCCATGTTGCCGATGCCGATGACGGCGACGGGGGTGTGCAGCAAGGTCATCTTCAGATCTCCGTGTCGGGCCATGGTGGCGCGTCAGGCGGCCGCCGCGGATCCGGCGCCGCCGGGCCGCAGGCGCTTCGGGGGTGAGCCTACCGCTGCATCAAGCCGCGGCTGCGGGCGATCGACATCAGCATGCCCAGCGCCACGCCCAGCGTGACCATCGCGGTGCCGCCGTAGCTGACGAACGGCAGCGGCACGCCCACCACCGGCAGGATGCCGCTGACCATGCCCATGTTGACGAAGGCGTAGGTGAAGAAGCTCAGGCTCAGCGCGCCGGCCAGCAGCCGCGAGAACACCGTCGGTGCCTGCGCCGCGATCCACAGCCCGCGCAGGATCAGCACGGCAAAGCCCAGCATCAGGCCGATCACGCCGAGCAGGCCGAACTCCTCGGAAAAGGCCGCGAAGATGAAGTCGGTGGTGCGCTCGGGGATGAATTCGAGGTGGGTCTGGGTGCCGCTCATGAAACCCTTGCCGGTGAGCCCGCCCGAGCCGATGGCGATCATGCCTTGGATGATGTGGAAGCCCTTGCCCAGCGGGTCGCGTGTGGGGTCGAGCAGGGTGCACACCCGTTGCTTCTGGTAGTCGCGCAGCACCTTCCAGTCGACGTCGGGCTGGCACAGCGCGTCGCCGCTGATCACGATCGCCGCCACCGCCAGGCCCAGGCCCAGCACCAGCGGCACGATCAGCCGCCACGACAGGCCGGCGAAGAAGATCACGTACAGCCCGCCGGCCAGCACCAGGATCGCCGTGCCCAGGTCGGGCTGCTTGGCCACCAGCGCCACCGGCAGCAGCAGCAGCAAACCGGCGATGGCGAAGTCGAGCAGGCGCAGCTGGCCCTCGCGCTTCTGGAACCACCAGGCCAGCATCAGCGGCATGGCCAGCTTCAGCAGCTCGCTGGGCTGGATCACCACGCCCAGGTTGAGCCAGCGCGTGGCGCCTTTCTTGGTGATGCCGAACAGCGCGGTGGCCACCAGCAGCGCCACGCCCACGGTGTAGATCGGCACGGCCAGCGCCATCAGCCGCTGCGGCGGCACCTGCGCCACCAGGAACATCAGCGCCGCGGCCAGCAGCATGTTGCGGCCGTGGTCGACGAAGCGCGTGCCGTGGTCGTAGCCCACCGAGTACATCGTCACCATGCCCAGCGCGGCCAGCGCGCACACCAGCAGCAGCAGCGGCGCGTCGAAGCCGGCCAGCACCGGCCGCAGGCGCAGCCACAGCGACGGGCGGTCGTAGACGGCGATCACCGCAGGGCCCTCGGTGCGAGGGTGGGCACGGTCGCGGCCGTGACCGGGGCCGTGGGGGCGGGCGGCGCGGCCAACGCCCTGGTCTGCCCTCCGGGCGCCTGCGCGGGCGGCGCCTGCGCGGCC
>JAURXG010000060.1 GCA_030654555.1 Aquabacterium sp. | reverse complement strand
GCCGCGCGCGGCCACGGCCGCGGCATCCACCCCCGGCGCCACCATGCGCAGCACCTGCCCCACCTCGATCAGGTTGGGGTTCTCGAGGCCGTTCCAGCGCACCACATCGCGCCAGTTCTGGCCGTTCTCCAGCGCGATGCGGATCAGCGTATCGCCCGGCTTGACGGTGTAGTAGCCGGGCTTGCCGGCGTTCTCGGCGCCGGGCAGCGGTTTGACGGCCTCGGTGGCCACGGCCGCATCGCCAGCCGGCGTGGCGGCCGCCGGTGCGGCGGGCGTGCGTGTGCCCACCTTGGGCGGCTTGCGGTCTTCGACCGGCGCGCGGTTCGGCGACGAGCCGCAGCCGGCGAGCACCAACACCACCAGACCAGGCAGCAACAAAGTCGACAACGAACGGGGTGCTTGCATGGTGGCGGGCCGCCGAGGCAGCCGAATCAGACGATGCCCGATTTTAGGGGGACGAAGTGAACCGACTCGTGCTCGGTGCGCACCAGTCCGCTCTCGCGGCGATCGACCACCACCAGCACCTGGCCGCGGCCGCCGCTGCGGTGCATCGGCGCCACCAGCCGCCCACCCACGGCCAACTGGTCGAGCCAGGCGCCGGGCAACTCGTCGCCACCGGCGGCGGCGATCAGGCTGTCGTACGGGGCGTTCGGTGCGTGGCCCAGCATGCCGTCGCCATAGACCAGGCGCACGTGATCAAAGCGCCAGGCCGCCAGGTTGGCCGTGGCCTTGTCGAACAGCGGGCGCAGCCGCTCGATCGACACCACCCGGCGCGCCAGCCGCGCCAGCAGCGCCGTCTGGTAGCCGCAGCCGGTGCCGATCTCCAGCGTGCTGCCCAGGTGGCCGCTGGCACGTGCGGCCGCGCCGTCGAACAGCAGTTCGATCATGCGCGCCACCACCGACGGCTTGGAGATGGTCTGGCCGTGGCCGATCGGCAGGCTGGTGTCCTCGTAGGCCTGGATCGCCAGCGCCGTGTCGACGAACAGGTGCCGGTGCACCTGCTCCATCGCCGCGAACACCGGCTCGCAGCGGATGCCCTCGGCACGCAGGCGCTGCACCATGCGCTGGCGCACCTGGACCGAGTCGAGGCCCAGCCCCTGCGGCAGCGTGTGGCGCGCCGCGTCCTTGGCAGCCTCGTGCAGGTGGCGCTGCGGCCGCAGCGTCTCGCGCGGCTTGGCCGGCGTGCCGGTGCGGCCCATCTGGTCGAGGGCCAGCGGAAAGCGCGGCGGCCGTGCCGCACTCATGCGCCGCTTTCCAGCCGCGCGCGCCAGTCGGGCAGGCGCGCATGGTCGGTCAGGTCGACCTGCAGCGGCGTGATCGACACGCAGCCGTTGGCGGTGGCGTGGAAATCGGTGCCCGCGCCGGCCTCGCGCGCATCGCCCGCCGGGCCGATCCAGTAGATCGCCTCACCGCGCGGGTTGGTCTGCTGGATCACCGGCTCGCTGGCGTGGCGGCGGCCCAGGTGGGTGACCCGGCGCGGCAGCACCTCGGCATCGGCGCGGTTGGGGATGTTGACGTTCAGCAGGAAGGGCAGCGTCGGCAGCCCGGCGGCCAGCACCTGATCGACCACCGCGCGGGCCACGCGGGCGGCCGCGTCGAGTTCGCCCCAGCCCTTGTGCACCTGCGAGAAGGCGATCGCTGGGATGCCGAACAGGAAGCCCTCCATCGCCGCGGCGACGGTGCCCGAATAGAGCGTGTCGTCGCCCATGTTGGCGCCCTGGTTGATGCCCGAGAGCACCAGGTCGGGCCGGTAGCCCAGCAGGCCGGTCAGCGCCACGTGCACACAATCCGACGGCGTGCCGTTGACGAAGCGCACCCCCGGGTGCGCGGCGCCGGCCGAGAACACCTGCAGCGGCCGGTTCAGCGTCAGCGCGTTGGAGGTGCCGCTGGCGTTCTGCTCGGGCGCGATGACCTCGAGCTGGCCCAGCCCCTGCATCGCGGCCACCAGGGCGGCGAGCCCCGGGGCCAGGTACCCGTCGTCGTTGGCTATGAGGATGCGCATGGGAGGGCGATTGTAGGCACCCGTCACCCGCGCGACGGGCTTGCCGTTAGGCCCGTGCCTATCATCGGCCGCGCCGCGGCAGCCCGAACAACCCGCCCCATCAGCCCGCCCCACCCACCCGCTCGAGAGGACCCCCCATGCAAGCCTGGATGTGCCACAACCCCACCGGTGTCGATACCCTGCAGTGGCAGGAGGTGCCCACGCCCGAGCCGCAGGCCGGCCAGGTGCGCCTGCGGGTGAAGGCCTCGAGCCTGAACTTTCCTGACATCCTGATCGTGCAGAACAAGTACCAGTTCAAGCCGGCGCTGCCCTTCGTGCCGGGCAGCGAGTTCGCCGGCGTGGTCGACGCGGTGGGTGCAGGCGTCACCCGCGTCAAGCCGGGCGACCGCGTGGCGGCGATGGGCGGCACCGGCGGCTTCGGCACCCACGCCATCGTGCCGGCCGACAAGCTGGTGCCGCTGCCCGAGGGCATGTCCTTCGAGCATGGCGCGGCCTTCCTGATGACCTACGGCACCACCCAGCATGCGCTGATGGACCGCGCCGCGCTGCAGCCCGGCGAGACCGTGCTGGTGCTGGGCGCGGCCGGCGGTGTGGGCACCGCGGCGGTGCAGATCGCCAAGGCCGCCGGTGCGCGCGTGATCGCCGCGGCGTCCACCGACGCCAAGTGCCAGCTCTGCCGCGAGATCGGCGCCGACGCCACCATCAACTACAGCACCGAGAACATCCGCGACGCGCTCAAGGCGCTGACCAACGGCAAGGGCCCCGACGTGGTCTACGACCCGGTGGGCGGCGACCTGGCCGAACCGGTGTTCCGCTCGATCGCCTGGCGTGGCCGCTACCTGGTGGTGGGCTTCGCCGGCGGCGCCATCCCGGCACTGCCGCTGAACCTCACGCTGCTCAAGGGCGCTGCCATCGTCGGCGTGTTCTGGGGTGACTTCGTGCGCCGCGAGCCCGAGGCCTTCGCCCGCGACATGCAGCAGCTGGCGCAGTGGTACGCCGAGGGCAAGGTGCGTCCGGTGATCGACCAGACCATGGCGCTGAGCGACCTGCCCGCTGCCTATGCCCGCATGGGCGCGCGCCAGGTCGTGGGCAAGCTGGTGCTGGTGCAACCGTAACAGTCAGTGACAGCGGGCTGGCGCGGGCCGCGCGATGCGGCCGCGACGGCGCCCCGCCGGGCCGGCATCTGCGCTAGCATCGCCGGCGGGAGACAACAGCCATGGCCGTCAAGGTCCTCATCCTGGAAGACAACCCGGTGGCGCGCAGCTTCTTGTGCCGCGTGGTGCGCGAAAGCTTCAGCGACACCATCGCCATCACCGAGGCGGGGGACCTGGAAACCGCGCGGGCGCAGATCAGCATCGCCGGCGGCGCCAGCGGCATGCATGGGGTCGATCCGTTCAAGCTGATCATGGTCGACCTCGAACTGCCCGACGGCAACGGCATGGAACTGCTGGCCGAGCTGACGCAGTACCCGGCCACCAAGCTCGTCACCACGCTCTACTCCGACGACGACCACCTGTTCCCCGCGCTGCAATGCGGCGCCGACGGTTACCTGCTGAAGGAAGACCGCTTCGAGGTGCTGGTCGAAGAGTTGCAGAAGATCGTGCGCGGCCAGCCGCCGCTGTCGCCGGCCATCGCACGGCGCCTGCTCACGCACTTCCGCCACGGCGGACGGCTCAGCGGCGATCGGCCGGCGCCCGATTCGGGCTTCAACTCGTCGCAGGACTTCGCCACCACCAGCGCGCCGGTGCCCATCGGCAAGGTGCCCGACCACGAGCGCCTGACACCGCGCGAGAGCGAAGTGCTCACCTACCTGAGCAAGGGCTTCACGATCAAGGAGATCGCCAGCCTGATGGGCATCAAGTGGTTCACGGTCAACGACCACATCAAGTCGATCTACAAGAAGCTCAACGTGTCCAGCCGCGCCGAAGCCGCGGTGCTGGCCACCAAGCAGGGCCTGGTCTGACCCCCTCGGCGCGGCCCGCCGCCTAGCCCGCAGCACGCCATGGCAGCGCGCCCGCCCAAGTCGGCCGAAGGCGCTGCGCTCGAATCGCGCATCGATTCCGGCTGGTTGGAGGCGGCCGTGGGCACGCAGGCGCGCCAGCGACCGCATCGGCCGGCCGACCACGCGCGCCGCCTGCTGCTGCTGGGCCTGCTGGGCGCGGCGGTGGTGGTGCTGTGGCTGCGCCTGCTGGCCGGCACCCCCCACCTGCCGCTGACCTGGCACCTGGCCGGTGACGGTGCCATCACGCTGGGGGCCAGCAGCGACCCCGCGCTGCAATCGGCCATCGGGCACCGGCTGCAGGCGCTGGTGCCGGCCGATGGCGAGCGCCTGGAGGCCAGCGCCGCGCTGCTGCCGCGGTCGCCGCGCTGGATCGTCGACGATGGCGAACGGCAGCAGCATCAGGCGCTGCGCACGCGCATCGGCGAGGTGGTGCAGCAGCCGCAGGTGCTGCTGCAGTTCCACCACGACCTGCAGCTGACGCTGGCGCCGCGCCCACGGGGCCTGGCGGGCCTGGGCGCCCTGTGCTGGGCCGTCTGCGCGCTGGCCCTGGCCCTGTACCTGGCTGCCGCGGTGGTGTTGCTGGCCCAGCCCGGACTGCCCGCCGTGCTGTACGGCGTGCTGGCCCTGTCGCAATGCCTCAACCTGCTGCTGATCGGCGCTGACTCGCTGCAGGGCATGGGCCTGCCGGCGGCGCTGGTGCGGGGCGACCTGGCGCTGCGCCTCCTGGCTGCTGCCGTCGCCGGTGCGGCACTCGTGCACGTGCTGCTGCTGTATCCCCAGCGCCTTGCCGGGGCACGCTGGCGGGCCGCACTGGTCTGGGCGTTGGTCGGCGGCGTCCTGGTCTGGATGCTGTCGACGCCACCCGCCGGGCTGTGGTGGTGGGCGCAGGGCCTGGGCATCGCCTGCGGACTGACCGCTGCCGCGCAGCTGCGCCAGCGGCAGGATCAGCCGGTCAATCCGCTAGCCCGCCTGCTGCAGCGGCTGGTGCTGGCCGGCGTCGGCACGCTGCTGCTGTTGAACCTGGCCATCGCCGCCGCGGGGCGCGACGGCACGGTGCAGTACCAGGTGGCCACCATCGGCTCCATCATCTGGGTGGTGTTCTTCGCCTCGTTGCTGATGCTGGGGCCCTTCCTGTCGCGCTCCCGGCAGGTGCTGCGCGAGTTCATGCTGCTGGCCGGCGTGGCCACCGTGGTCACCTCGCTCGACTTGCTGTCCCTGGCCATCCTGGGGCTGCAGCCGCTGACCTCGCTCGCGCTGGCCGTCGGCCTGTCGCTGGCGGTGTATGCGCTGGCGCGACCGTGGATTCACGGCCAACTCGCCGGCTCGGGGGCCCTGAGCGCCGAGCGCATGTTCGACAGCCTGTACCGCGCCGCGCGCGAACTGGAGCAGTCACCCGGGCAGGCCGGCCGCCAGCTCAGCGCGCTGCTGTGCGAGGTGTTCGACCCGCTGCAGGCGGCACCCACCGCGCGGGCGGTGTCGCGGGTGCGGGTGGCCGCCGACGGCGCCACGATGGTGGTGCCCATCCCCCGCCTGGCGGGCACCGAACCGGGCGCCATCGTGCTGCGCCACGCCCGACGCGGCCGCCGCCTGTTCACCCAGCAGGACCGCGAGCTGTGCGAGCAGTTGCTCGAGCAGTTGCGCCGCGCCGTGGCCTACGACCGCGCGGTCGAGCATGGCCGCACCGAGGAGCGCACCCGCATCGCGCAAGACCTGCACGACGACATCGGCGCGCGCCTGCTGACGCTGATGTACAAGGCGCCGAATGCCGAGATCGAGGAATACATCCGCCACACGCTGCAGGACCTGAAGACGCTGACCCGCGGGCTGGCAGCCTCCAGCCACCGGCTGTCGCACGCGGCCGCCGAATGGAAGGCCGACATCACGCAGCGGCTCAGCGCCGCCGGCTGCGACCTGCACTGGAGCTTTTCGGCCGACCGGGACCTGACGCTGACGGTGGTGCAGTGGTCGGCGCTGACGCGGGTGCTGCGCGAGCTGGTCAACAACATCCTGACCCATGCGCAGGCCACGCAGGTGGAGATCGTGCTGCAGTTCGACCGCGACCACCTGACGCTCAGCGTGAGCGACGACGGCAACGGCCGAGCCCCTGAGACCTGGTCGCACGGCCTGGGACTGGGCGGCGTGCGCAAGCGGGTCAAGCTGCTGGGCGGCCAGGTCCGGTGGGTGGAGCGCGAGGGCCGTGGCATCCGCTGCGAGGTGCAGGCGCCGCTGTCCGGCGACACCCCCTGAGCGCAGCGGGGCGGCCCAGAAACCAAAAGCCGGGCGCGAGGCCCGGTGGTCTTGGAGGCAGGTGGCGCCTGAAGCGATTCAGTCGCCTGCGCTGCGCCCGCTGCGCGCGATGTTCTTGGGGTGGCTGATGGGATACAAAACGGCGGCCTAAGCTGTTGATCTCATTGGGAAAAGCGCCGAGGAAAACTGACTTGTTCCCCCGTCTGTTCCCCTTGTCCGTATGGGACGTCTTGAGACCGTCAGCAACGACATTCTCGCGGTCTTGCTCGTCAATCGCAATGACGCTCTCACGGCCTGGGGCCGGCCCTTCGACCATGGCGGGCAGCCCTAACCTCGCAGCAAGCTACGGCCGTTCCGGCGGTGCGCCGATGGCGCTCCGCAGGCCTCCGACCAATCGGCCGATGCCTGCCACGATGTCGTCGACCTCCGACGTTGCGACTGTGATGCGCTGTCCGACCTTGTACGTCATGTCGCCCGACTCGTTGATGTAGCGCTGGTCGACGATGCCATCGCTGTGAGCCAGCAGGTGCCGCTTCTGGAACAGTCGCCTGAGTCGCTCCAGATCCGCAGCGCCAAGGATGTCTGCGTAGGTGATGCCGACCCTCGCCGCCCAAAGCTCGCTGCCTTGCGCGAGTCGCTGGAAGGCATTCATCGGCGCAGGCGTCGCCGGTCCGGTCGAGGCATACAGGCCCTCGCAGCACCGCTGAAAGGCAGTCACTCCGTCCTGAAGGCATGACTCAATCAGCGATCGACACATCAGTTCGGCCTCATCGCGTCCAGCCGACGCCGCGATGGCGTTGCGCACAACGTCCACGTTGTCCTTCTTGGCCCTGATCTTGCGCAGCGAGTCGTCGAACATGCGATCCACGGAACTGTGGCCGCAGGCGGGACAGAAGTACGCCGAGCCGATGACTGCGAATCGGCAACTGCACTTCTCGCACGAGATCTCCAGTTCCATAGCCGCAGACGCAGCGGCCGGAACTCTGTGCGGCGTGAAGGCCGGTGAGCCACCCACCTTCATCGACATCGAGATCAACGAGTTCTTCGGTTGCCGCCGATTGAATGCGCGCGCGTCGGCGCGCATTGCACCGTCGATCGTCGCCTCGATGACTCTGCGAGCATGCCGCTCGGCGTGTCGAACCTGGGCCTTGGTAAACCAGTTCCTGGCCGGCGACGCATGACCACACATCGGACACCAGACACCTTCGTCGCGGCAGATGTTCGTCCAGTCTTCCCCCTTGATCTTGAACTGGAACTCGCAGTTGCTCGACGGGCACTCTTTGTCGATGTAACCCTTCTCGTCGCTGTCGATGGGGACTGAGATCGACTGGCGCTCGAGAGCGCGCAGTTCTCGCATCAGGTTGTCAAACATTGGACCTCTACGCGGCTGAAGAGCAACAAGGGGCACCGGTTCCCGGTGCCCCTCGACCTTGCGGTTACTTCCTCTTCGGCGCCTGAGGTGCCGGCGTCCGCTCCTTGACAGTCGTGTCAGGGTGCGTCTTGCCGTAGTGCTCCTTGACGTACCTGCCGGTCACAGCGCTGCGATAGCTCTCTTGGGTCTTCTTCGTCATGTCGATCACCTTTCTGTTCGATCAACATGAGCCCGATGCCTACGAGGCTCGCTAGAATCCGGGGTTCCGATCGGGGGTTCCAGCGGCCTCCCTTCCCCTGGGCTCGAACCAGTTCAGGGCGTACAAAGCCAGGT
>JAURXG010000057.1 GCA_030654555.1 Aquabacterium sp. | reverse complement strand
AGCCTGTTCAACGCCGGCATCCGCCCCGCCATCAACGCCGGTATCTCGGTGTCGCGGGTCGGCGGTGCGGCGCAGTCCAAGCTGATCAAGGGCCTGTCGGGCGGCATCCGTACCGACCTGGCCCAGTACCGCGAGCTGGCCGCGTTCGCGCAGTTCGCCTCCGACCTGGACGACGCCACCCGCAAGCAGCTGGACCGCGGTGCCCGCGTGACCGAGCTGCTCAAGCAGGCCCAGTACTCGCCGCTGTCCATCAGCCTGATGGGCGCCACGCTGTTCGCGGTGAACAAGGGCTTCATGGACGATGTCGACGTCAAGAAGATCCTGGCCTTCGAACACGGTCTGCACCAGCACCTCAAGAGCAGCCACGCTGCCCTGCTGGCCAAGCTGGAGAACGACAAGGCGATGGACAAGGCGGCTGAAGAAGAGCTGACGGCCGCGCTGACCGCGTTCAAGAAGTCTTTCGCCTGACATGACAACCCCCACGCTCGCTCCGCTCGCTGCCCCCCAAGGGGGCGCGAGCCGGCTTGGGGCGGCCCGGCGCCGGCTCGGCCCGCCGAACCTGAAGGAGATCCGTCATGGCGGTCGGTAAAGAGATACGCGGCAAGATCAAGAGCTTCGAGAACACCAAGAAGATCACCAAGGCCATGGAAATGGTCTCGGCGTCGAAGATGCGCAAGGCGCAGGAGCGCATGCGCGCGGTGCGTCCGTACGCCGACAAGATCCGCAACATCACGGCCAACCTGTCCTCGGCCAACCCCGAGTACAAGAGCGCCTACATGCGCACCGGCGGCACGTCGAAGGTGACCGGCTTCATCGTCGTCACCGCCGACAAGGGCCTGTGCGGCGGCTTGAACACCAACGTGCTGCGGGCGGTGACCACCCAGCTGCGCGAAGTGCAGGCCGCGGGTGGCTCGGCGCAGGCGGTGGCGATCGGCAACAAGGGCTTCGGCTTCCTGAACCGCATCGGCGCCAAGGTCATCAGCCATGCCACGCAGCTGGGCGATGCGCCCGTGCTCGACAAGCTGATCGGCCCGGTCAAGGTGATGCTCGACGCTTTTGTCGAAGGCAAGGTCGACTCGGTCTTCCTCTGCTACACCCGTTTCATCAACACGATGAAGCAGGACGCGGTGATCGAGCAGTTGCTGCCGCTGACGGCCAACCGGCTGGAGCAGTCGGCCGCCGAAAAGGCGCAATATGGC
>JAURXG010000049.1 GCA_030654555.1 Aquabacterium sp. | reverse complement strand
GTCGATCCTCATCAATAAAGACACCAAGGTCATCACCCAGGGCATCACCGGCAAGACCGGTCAGTTCCACACCGAAAAGTGCCAGGAATACGCCAACGGCAAAAACTGTTTCGTCGCGGGCGTGAACCCCAAGAAGGCCGGAGAAGACTTCGAGGGAATTCCGATCTTCGCCAGCGTCAAGGACGCCGCCAAGAACACCGGCGCCACCGTCAGCGTGATCTACGTGCCCCCGGCGGGCGCGGCGGCGGCCATCTGGGAAGCGGTCGAAGCCGACCTCGACCTGGCCATCTGCATCACCGAAGGCATCCCGGTGCGCGACATGCTCGAAGTGCGCAACAAGATGATCCAGAAGGAAGCCAAGGGCGGCAAGAAGACACTGCTGCTCGGCCCCAACTGCCCCGGCCTGATCACGCCGGAAGAAATCAAGATCGGCATCATGCCGGGCCACATCCACCGCAAGGGCCGCATCGGCGTGGTCAGCCGGTCCGGCACGCTGACCTATGAAGCGGTCGCGCAGCTCACCGAGATCGGTCTCGGCCAGTCCAGCGCGGTCGGCATCGGTGGCGACCCGATCAACGGCCTGAAGCACATCGACATCATGCGGTTGTTCAACGACGATCCCGATACCGACGCGGTCATCATGATCGGCGAGATCGGCGGCCCCGATGAAGCCGAAGCCGCCGTCTGGTGCAAAGCCAACATGAAGAAGCCGATCGTCGGATTCATCGCCGGTGTCACCGCACCGGCCGGCAAGCGCATGGGCCACGCCGGCGCCTTGATCTCGGGCGGTGCCGACACGGCCGATGCGAAGCTGGCTGTCATGGAGGCCTGCGGCTTCACCGTGACGCGCAACCCGTCCGAAATGGCCAAGCTGCTCCAGAAGCTGCTCTGATGCCAGAGACGCGCCGGGCTTCGGCGATTCACGCGCCGCCGCCCGGTGCGCCTCTTGCCCGGGCACTGCTCGGGCATCCCGTGCTCGACGCAGATTTCCTGCGTGATCCCTACCCGACCTACCGGGTCCTGCGCGAAGGCGCACCGCTGGTCTGGAGCGACGAATTCTTCGGTGGCGCCTGGCTGATGTCGCGCCACAGAGACGTCGAGATGGTGTTCCGTGATGCGCGTTTTTCCGCGCAGCGCGCCGGGGGCTGGGTCATGCGCACCGAGGAATCGCGCACCGAGCTGCGTGGGTTCCAGCGGCTGTTTGCAAGGGCACTCGTCTTTCTCGATGCGCCCGACCACACGCGGGTGCGTCAGGTGCTCGCGACCGGCTTCCGTCCGTCGGATCTGCAGCGGCTCGCGCCGCGCATCGAGCATGCGGTTGCAGCGCGGCTCGATTCGGTTGTCCTTGCGCGCCCTTTTGATTTCGTTGCGTCTGTCGCGCGACCGTTACCCGCCCAGGT
>JAURXG010000032.1 GCA_030654555.1 Aquabacterium sp. | reverse complement strand
GCGCCGCGCGACGACACCGGCCCGCCGCCCGCCGACGATGGCTCGCCACCGGCCAGCGGGCAGCGCAGCGACTGGCGCAAGGGCCGACGCGACGGCGGGCGTGATGGCGGCCGTGATGGCGGACGTGATGGCGGCCGGCCGCGCGTGTATCCGATGGCAGGCCACCGCGCGCCGCCGCAATCGGCGACCTTGCTCGACCGCTGCGCCTGGCTGCTGGCGCGCCACACCGCCACCTGGCTGGCGCTGCCCGGCGAGACGCACGAGTTCCTCGCCGGGCAACCAGCGCCCTACGGCCCGTTCTTCGCCGCGCTGGAGCGGGTGCTGCACGAACATGGCCCCATCACCATGCCCGCCCTGATCGACGAGTTGCGCCGCGAGGACGACCTCGATGACGAAGCCGGCGACGGTCTGCGCGCGCTGCTGGGCCGGCTGACCGGCTTCCACGACGTGGCCGACGACGAGGCGCCCGAGGTGCTGCTCGACGCCGTGCTGCTGCGCCTGCGCCAGCAGGCCGTGAAGGAAGAACTGCAGTGGCTCACCGAATCGGGCGATCTGTCCGAAGAGGCCACCGCGCGCCGCAATGCGCTGATCCACCTGACCGCCGAGCTCAAGCGCGGGCCGGCCAAACCCGCGGCCCAGACCGCCCGCTGAGGCGCGGCGCACGCGCGTTGGCCGCGATGCGCCGGGGATCGGGGAGGCCACGGCAGGGCCGATTTTGACGTCACCCGACGAATCGCGGATAATGCGCGATTGGTTGCATCGGCAAGAGTGACAGCAGCACCTCCGGCCCCGGCCACCCACGACCACGGGTACGCACAGCGGTAAGGCCAACTCCCCCGCAAGGGCTGCACTCTACAAACGTCCACGCGAGCTTGCCCGACCAAGCATGAAGCACCCGACTCCCGTCTGAACGGGCGCCCGGGAACGAGCCGCGCATGGTGATGCGCAGGCCTGTTCGCGTGTGTCTGCCGCCGTGACGCATCGCTGCCCCTGCTTGGCGCCAACCCCCCAGATCACCCGCGCAAGGACCCGCATGACCGCCAAGAAGACCGACGCCGCCAAGCCTGCCGACAAAGCCGCCGACAAGGCCGCTGCCGCCAAGGCCAAGCCCGAGACTGCCACCAAGATCGCGGCCAAGAACGCCGCCGAGGCCACCAAGCCCGCGGCCAAGGGCCAGCCGGCAGCGTCCGCCAAGCCGGACACCGCTGCCAAGGCCGCGGCCAAGCCGGCCGCCAAGGCCGACAAGCCCGCCGTCGCCGCCAAGGCGGTCAAGGCGGACAAGGCACCGGCCAAGGGTGGCAAGGCCAAGCCCGATCCCAAGAAGGCCGACGAGGAGGACCTGGGCGACATCGAGGCCGAGTTCATCGAGCCCGAGGCTGAGGTCGAGGTGGTGGTCGAGGAAGGCGTGGTCGAGAAGGTCAAGCCGCTGCGCATGAAGGTGTCGCGGGCGAAAGAGCGCGCGCTGATGCGCGAGTTCGGCCTGGACGAGACCACGCTGACCGAGGAAGAAGTCGCCAAGCGCCGCCTCGAGCTGAAGACGCTCATCAAGATGGGCAAGACGCGCGGCTTCCTGACGCACCAGGAGATCAACGACCACCTGCCCGAGAAGCTGGTGGACAACGAGATCCTCGAGGCCATCGTCTCGATGCTCAACGACATGGGCATCGCGGTCTACGAGCAGGCGCCCGACGCGGCCACGCTGCTGATCGCCGGCGGCACCACCACCACCGCGACGGAAGAAGAGGCCGAAGAAGCCGCCGAAGCCGCGCTGTCCACGGTGGACAGCGAGTTCGGCCGCACCACCGACCCGGTGCGCATGTACATGCGCGAGATGGGCTCGGTCGAACTGCTGACGCGCGAAGGCGAGATCGAGATCGCCAAGCGCATCGAGGGCGGCCTGCAGTCGATGATGCAGGCCATCTCGGCCTCGCCCAAGACGATCGCCGAGATCCTGTCGATGGCCGACCGCATCGGTGCCGGCCAGATGCAGATCTCCGAGGTGGTGGACGGCTTCGTCTCCACCAACGAGGCCGACGACTACGTGGCCGAGGAAGACTTCGACGAGTTCGACGAAGAAGACGACGACGACGGCCAGGGCGGCAGCAAGGCGCTGACCAAGAAGCTCGAGGAACTGAAGAGCCAGGCGCTGGAGCGTTTCACCCTGGTGCGCACGCACTTCGACAAGATGCGCAAGGCCTACGAGAAGGACGGCTACAACTCGGCGTCGTATGCCAAGTGCCAGCAGCAGCTGACCGACGACCTGATGACCATCCGCTTCACGGTCAAGACCATCGAGCGGCTGTGCGACGTGCTGCGCTCGCAGGTCGACGACGTGCGCCGCTTCGAGCGCGAGATCCGCAAGATCGTGGTCGACCGCTGCGGCATGTCGCAGGAGCACTTCGTCAAGACCTTCCCGTCGAACATCCTGAACCTGCAGTGGGCCGAGAAGGAGATCGCCGCCAACAAGCCGTACAGCGCGATCATGGGCCGCAACCTGCCGGCGATCCAGGAGATGCAGCAGAAGCTGATCGACCTGCAGAACCACGCGGTGGTGCCGCTCGACGACCTCAAGGAGATCAACCGCAAGATGAACGCGGGCGAGAAGTCGAGCCGCGACGCCAAGAAGGAGATGATCGAGGCCAACCTGCGGCTGGTGATCTCGATCGCCAAGAAGTACACCAACCGCGGCCTGCAGTTCCTCGACCTGATCCAGGAAGGCAACATCGGCCTGATGAAGGCGGTCGACAAGTTCGAATACCGCCGCGGCTACAAGTTCTCGACCTACGCCACCTGGTGGATCCGCCAGGCGATCACGAGGAGCATTGCCGACCAGGC
>JAURXG010000028.1 GCA_030654555.1 Aquabacterium sp. | reverse complement strand
GCTGTACGCCTATGCCGAATGCACCGTGCCGAAAATCACCGTGATCACGCGCAAGGCCTACGGCGGTGCGTATGACGTGATGAGCTCCAAACATTTGCGCGGCGACGTCAACTTCGCCTGGCCGAATGCCGAGATCGCGGTGATGGGTGCCAAGGGCGCCGTGGAGATCATCTTCCGCGAGGACAAGGGCGACCCGGTGAAGCTGGCGGCGCGCGAGGCCGAGTACAAGGCCCGCTTCGCCAACCCGTTTGTCGCCGGCAGCCGCGGCTTCATCGACGACGTGATCCAGCCGCACGAGACGCGCAAGCGCATCTGCCGCAGCCTGGTCATGCTGCGCGACAAGAAGCTCGAGAACCCGTGGCGCAAGCACGGCAACATCCCGCTGTGATGGTGCCCCCGCGCGCTTGCTCGCTGCCGCTCGCTTGCCCGCGACCCCCGAGGGGTCGGTCCTCGGGCCCGGCAAAGCCGGATCCCTGCGGCGCGTCTACCGAAGCCACACACCGACGGCCGTGGGCGGCCGCCGAATACCGCGACCTGCGGTGACAGGAGTCAACATGTTCAAGAAGATCCTCATTGCCAACCGCGGCGAGATTGCCTGCCGCGTCATCAAGGCCGCCAAGAAGATGGGCATCGCCACCGTGGCGGTGTACTCCGAGGCCGACCGCGACGCGCGCCATGTGGAGCTGGCCGACGAGGCGGTGTTCATCGGCGCGGCGCCCAGCCGCGAGAGCTACCTGGTGGCCGACAAGATCATCGCCGCCTGCAAGGCCACCGGTGCGCAGGCGGTGCACCCGGGCTACGGCTTCCTGTCGGAGAACGAGGCCTTCGCCAAGCGGGTGGAGGAAGAGGGCATCACCTTCATCGGCCCCAAGCACTACAGCATCGCGGCGATGGGCGACAAGATCGCCTCGAAGAAGCTGGCGAACGAAGCGAAGGTCAACACCATCCCGGGCTGGAACGCCGCGATCGAATCGCCCGAGCGTGCGGTGCAGATCGCCAAGGACATCGGCTACCCGGTGATGATCAAGGCCAGCGCCGGTGGCGGTGGCAAGGGCCTGCGCGTCGCCTACAACGACAAGGAGGCGTTCGAAGGATTCAGCGCCTGCACCAACGAGGCGCGCAACAGCTTCGGCGACGATCGCGTGTTCATCGAGAAGTTCGTCGAGAGCCCGCGCCACATCGAGATCCAGGTGCTGGGCGACAGCCAGGGCAACGTGGTCTACCTGCACGAGCGTGAATGCTCGATCCAGCGCCGCCACCAGAAGGTGATCGAGGAGGCGCCGTCGCCCTTCATCAGCGAGGCCACGCGCCAGGCCATGGGCGAGCAGGCGGTGCAGCTGGCCAAGGCGGTGAAGTACCAGAGCGCCGGCACGGTGGAGTTCGTCGTCGGCAAGGACCAGAGCTTCTACTTCCTGGAGATGAACACCCGGCTGCAGGTGGAGCATCCGGTGACCGAGAGCATCACCGGCATCGACCTGGTCGAGCAGATGATCCGCGTGGCGGCCGGTGAACCGCTGGGATTCAAGCAGGCCGACATCCCGCG
>JAURXG010000027.1 GCA_030654555.1 Aquabacterium sp. | reverse complement strand
GCTGTACGCGGTGCGCACTGGCTTCTTCAAGACCTGCGTGTCGTCAGAAGACGGCCGCGACCAAGTCACCGGCTTCCAGATGGCGGGTGAATTGCTGGGGCTCGATGGCATCAGCACCGACAACCACACCTGCGACGCGGTGGCGCTGGAGGATTCACAGGTCTGCGTGATTCCCTACAGCCAGCTCGAAGGGTTGTCGCGCGAGTTCAGCGAGCTGCAACACCAGTTTCACAAGATCATGAGCCGCGAGATCGTGCGCGACCATGGCGTGATGCTGCTGCTGGGCAGCATGCGGGCCGAAGAGCGGCTGGCCGCCTTCCTGCTGAACCTGACCCAACGGCTGCAGGCGCGGGGCTTTTCGGCGTCGGCGCTGATCCTGCGCATGACGCGCGAAGAGATCGGCAGCTACCTGGGCCTGAAGCTCGAAACCGTGAGCCGCACCTTCAGCAAGTTCCAGGACGACGGCATCCTGGAAGTGAAGCAGCGGCAGATCCGCATCCTCAACCAGGACAAGCTGCAAAGCCTGGTCAACGGCGCCAACTGCTGAGCCGGCGTCACCCGGCCGGCCACCGCCGACTCAGTGACGGAAAGCGCCGGAGGCGCCTTCGCGGTTGATGTGCTCTGAGTCGCCCTCCAGTAGGCGGGTCAAAGCGCCCGCGGTGGCGATGACACCCCAGAACGCGAAGAACGCCAGCGTGTAAACCGCTGAGGCGGACAACTGCACCTGCTCGCCACCAAACCAGTGCAGGTTGCCGGGGTCGACCAGCGCAAACACCAGCGTCTCCAGCACGCCGGCCATGATGAACGACGGCCACAAAATGGCCATGGCCCGCATCTTGAATTTGTTGGCTGGCATTGCGCGGATCCTGGAGGTTCAGCGCGGCGCGGGCGTGGCGGCAGCCGCAGGATGGGCGGTCGGGTCGGCGGGCGGGTTGGCGGTCGGGTTGGCCGCTGTCGCGGCGTGGTTGCGCGCTATCAGCGCCGGCGTGACGCCTGTGGGCTGCACCGGAGCGTGCCGGGCCGAAGGGGTGTTCACCAGCACCTCGTCGGCGCCGACATAGGCCACCACCGCGGTGGCGATGCTGGCCACCACCACCACGGCCGGGCCGCCCAGCACCAGCCAGACCATGCCCACCCGCCACCAGGGCGAAGCGGGCGAAGCAGTGCCGGCGAGCGGCTGGGCGAGGCGGGTGGTCATGGGCGGTACTCCGGTGGTCGTGTCATCGAGGCACGACGAAGGTTGATTTTTCGCTCACCGCGGCGCGGCTGGCGGCTTGGCCGCTGGCATCGCGCTCGACCAGGGCGATGTCGAAATGGATGGTGTGGGCGCCAGCGCCGGCTTGCTGCGCCGATTCAGGCGGCACCCGCACGGCCACCGTGACCCACCGCGCCTCGGCCGGCGCCAGCGCAATCTCGGGCGCTGCGCCCAGCGCGATGCCCGGCAGCCCCTTGACGGCGATGACATAGCGCTGCGGTTGCTCGGTGGCGTTCATCACCTGCAGGCGGTAGACGTTCTCGACCTGGCCGTCGTCGACCAGCCTGGCCAGCGCGGCGCGATCGCGCACCACGTCCACCTTGAACGGATGGCGCATCGCCAGGCTGACGAAGAAGCCCAGCACGATCAAGCCCAGGATGGCGGTGTAGACCAGCACACGCGGGCGGAAGATGCGCGCCAGCCGCTGCTGCGGCGTGAGGTGCTGGGCCAGGCCGTTTTGCGTGTCGTAGCGGATCAGCCCCTTGGGGTAGTTCATCTTGTCCATCACGCCGTCGCACACATCGATGCAGGCGGCGCAGCCGATGCATTCGTACTGCAAGCCGTTGCGGATGTCGATGCCGGTGGGGCACACCTGCACACACAGGCCGCAGTCGATGCACGAGCCCAGGCCGATCTTGGCCGGGTCGGCCTTGCGCGAGCGCGAACCCCGCGGCTCGCCGCGCTCGGTGTCGTAGCTGATGATCAGCGTGTCCTTGTCGAACATCGCGCTCTGGAAGCGCGCGTAGGGGCACATGTACTTGCACACCTGCTCGCGCATGATGCCGGCAAAGCCATAGGTGGCGAAGCCGTAGAACAGCACCCAGAACCATTCCCAGGGGCCCAGGCCGAAGCTGG
>JAURXG010000012.1 GCA_030654555.1 Aquabacterium sp. | reverse complement strand
CAGCTCACCACCACGGTTTTGATGTCGAGGTAGTTCAGGGTGTTGGCGACCCGATGAAACAGCACCCGGTTGTCGGTGATGATTTTCTCCGCCTTGTCGAACTCGCCGCCGCCGCGCTGCGGGTAGCCGCAGCACAAATAGCCCGGGGGGAGGACGGTCTGGACGCCGGCATGCCACAGCATCGCCTGCGTCGCCAGCCCGACCTGGCTGAACAGGCGCTCCGAGCCGCAACCAGGGAAGTAGAACACCGCCTCGGTCTCGGCCGTGGTGGCCACCGGGTTGCGGATGATGGGCACGTAGTCGCGGTCCTCGATGTCGAGCAGCGCACGCGCCGTCTTCTTCGGCAGGCCGCCGGGCAGCTTCTTGTTGATGAAGTGGATCACCTGCTCGCGCACCGGCGCCGCGCCCAGCGTGGCCGGCGGCGCGTTGGTCTGCTTGCGCGCGGCGAGCTTGAGCACGTCGTTGGCCAGCCGCTGCACCTTGAAGCCAAGGCCCACCATCGCGCCGCGCATCAGCTTGATGGTCTGCGGGCTGGTGGCGTTGAGCATCAGCATCGCCGCGGCATTGCCCGGTCGGAAGCTCTTCTTGCCCATCTTGCGCAACAGGTTGCGCATGTTCATCGTCACGTCGCCGAAGTCGATCTTCACCGGGCAAGGGCTCAGGCACTTGTGGCACACCGTGCAGTGGTCGGCCACGTCCTCGAACTCTTCCCAGTGCTTGAGGCTCACGCCGCGGCGCGTCTGCTCTTCGTACAGGAAGGCCTCGACCAGCAGCGAGGTGGCCAGGATCTTGTTGCGCGGGCTGTACAGCAGGTTGGCGCGCGGCACGTGGGTGGCGCACACCGGCTTGCACTTGCCGCAACGCAGACAGTCCTTGACGCTGTCGGCGATGGCGCCGATGTCGCTCTGCTGCATGATCAGCGACTCGTGCCCCATCAGCCCGAAGCTGGGGGTGTAGGCATGGCTCAGGTCGGCCGCATGCACGTCGGCACCCAGCCCGCGCAGCGCCTCGCCGCGCAGCAGCTTGCCCTTGTTGAAGCGGCCTTCGGGATCGATGCGGGCCTTGTAGTCGGTGAAGGGCGCCATCTCGGCGTCGCTCAGGAACTCGAGCTTGGTGATGCCGATGCCGTGTTCGCCGCTGATCACGCCGCCCAGGCTGCGGGCCAGCGTCATGATGCGGGCCACCGCCTCGTGGGCGGTCTGCAGCATCTGGTAGTTGTCGCTGTTGACGGGGATGTTGGTGTGCACGTTGCCGTCGCCGGCATGCATGTGCAGTGCCACCCACACGCGGCCACGCAGCACCTCCTGGTGGATGCGCTTGAACTCGGCTACCAACGGTGCGAACGCTTCGCCCGGGAACAGCGCCTCGAAGGGCTTGAGCACCTGGGTCTTCCAGCTGGCGCGCAGGCTGTGGTCCTGCAACTGCTCGAAGAAGCTGCGGCCGCCCTCGCCACCATCGGGCAGCGGCGCCACGTCCAGGTTCTGCAGCCAGTGTTGCCACAACGCGCGCACCTCGCGCAGCTCGGCCAGGGCCTGCTGCACGCGCTCTTCCAGCAGCTCGGCGCTGGGCACGCCGCTGGCGTCGTCGCTGGGGCCTAGGGGCAGCGCGCCTTCGGCCAGCAGCGCCTCCAGCCGATCGAGCAGCTGCAGCTTGTTGCGCAGGCTCAGCTCGATGTTGATGCGCTCGATGCCCAGGGTGTACTCGCCCATGCGCTCGAGCGGGATCACCACGTCTTCGTTGA
>JAURXG010000009.1 GCA_030654555.1 Aquabacterium sp. | reverse complement strand
GGCCGCGGCCTGCGCCTGCCGCCGGGCGCGCCGGTGCCGGCCTTCCTGCGCGGCGTGCTCGGCGCCCGGCACTGGCGCTGGCGCGATCGGCTCGCACTGGCCGCGGCGGCCGGCGGTTGGTGGCAACGCGGCTTTGCCTGCGATCCGGCGTGGTCGGTTCAGCAACTCTGCCAACGCCTGCCCCGGGCCGTGCTGCAAGACCTGATCGAACCGCTGTGCGTGGCCGCACTCAACACGCCGATGTCGCAGGCCAGCGCGTCGGTGTTCCTGCGGGTGCTGCGCGACGCGCTGTTCTCGGGCCCGGGCAGCGCCGATCTGCTGCTGCCGCGCGCACCGCTGTCGGCCCTGCTGCCCGACCCGGCCTGGCAATGGCTGCAAGCCCACGGGGCCCGCTGCATCGCCGGGCGCCGGGTGCAGGCGCTGGCCCGCCACGGCGATGGCTGGTTGGTCGACGGGGACGCCTTCGATGCGGTGGCGCTGGCCTGCTCGCCCGCTGAATCGGCGCGCCTGGCCGAACCCATGGCGCCGGGCTGGGCCGCGCGGGCCGCCGGCCTGCGCTACGAGCCCATCGTCACCGCCTGGCTGCGCGACGAGGCGCTGCAATCGCCCGGGCCGATGGTGGCGCTGCCGGCGGGGCCGATGGCGCCCGCGCAATTCGCCTTCGATCTGGGTGCGCTGCACACTGATCGGGCATCGCGCGGGCTGTGGGCCTTCGTGGCCAGCAGCGCCGCGCCCTGGTTGGGCGATGGCCTGGCGGCCTGCGGCCGGGCCCTGCTGGCGCAGGCTCGCCAGGCCTTTCCTGGCGCCTTCGTCGGCCCGGATGCGGCCGTGCTGGTGCACATCGCCGCCGAGCGCCGCGCCACCTTCGCCTGCACACCCGGCCTGGACCGTCCTGCCGGCCTCATCGCGCCAGGGCTGTGGGCCGCCGGCGATGCCATCGCCGGCCCCTACCCGGCCACGCTGGAGGGCGCCGTGCGCAGCGGCCAAGCCGCTGCCGAGGGGCTGTGCCGACCGATTTGACCGGCCTCAATACGCCACGATGCCCACCGGGGTTTCGCCATGCAAAATACGCGCAACCTCAGGACATCCCATGACGACGAAGAAAGAAGGGCAAACGCCGGCCATCCAGGTCATCGAGCGCATGTTCTCGCTGCTCGACGCCCTGGCGGCGCACCAGGACCCGGTTTCGCTGAAGCTGCTGAGCGAGACCACCGGGCTGCACCCGTCCACCGCGCACCGCATCCTCAACGACCTGGCCATCGGCCGCTTCGTCGACCGGCCCGAGGCCGGCAGCTACCGCCTGGGCATGCGCCTGCTGGAACTGGGCAACCTGGTGAAGGCCCGGCTGGACGTGCGCGACGCCGCCATCGGCCCGATGCGCGAATTGCACAAGCTGACCCATCAACCGGTGAACCTGTCGGTGCGCCAAGGCGACGAGATCGTCTACATCGAGCGCACCTACAGCGAGCGCTCGGGCATGCAGGTGGTGCGCGCGGTGGGTGGGCGGGCGCCCTTGCACCTCACCTCGGTGGGCAAGCTCTTCCTGGCCCATGAAGACCCGCAGCGCGTGCGTGCCTACGCCACGCGCACCGGCCTGGCGGGCCACACCCGCAACAGCATCACCGATCTGGCGCGCTTGGAGCGTGAACTGGCGCTGGTGCGTCAGAACGAACTGGCGCGCGACGACGAAGAACTGGAGCTGGGCGTGCGCTGCATGGCTGCCGGCATCTTCGATGACCAGGCCAAGCTGGTGGCCGGGTTGTCGGTGTCCGCGCCGGCCGACCGGCTGGAGGAAGGCT
>JAURXG010000671.1 GCA_030654555.1 Aquabacterium sp. | reverse complement strand
AGCCGCGCGCCGATCTTGGCGCCCAGCATCATGCCCACCACCGAGGGCACGGCGATCATCGGCAGCACCGCGCCCTGGTTGATGTAGACCCAGGCGGCCGATGAATCGACCAGCGACAGCACCACGCTGGAGGTGCCGGCCGACACCTTGAGCGGCGCGCCCATCAGCAGGTTCAGCGCCGGCACGTTGGCCCAGCCCGCGCCGATGCCGAACATGCCCGCCAGCACGCCGATGCACAGGAACACCAGCAGCCCCGTCAGCGTGCGGTGCACCTGCCAGTTCACCACCCGGCCCGAGGCGCCGTCGAGGAACACGCCGTGCAGCGCCAGCGACTGCGCCAGGGCGTCGGGCCGCGGCACCAGCGGCAGCTCGGACTTCCTGGACACCAGCATCAGCACCACGATCGCCAGCACCAGCGTGCCCAGCAGGATCTGGATCACGCCGGCCGGCATCGCCAGGCCCAGCATCGCCCCGCCGATCGAACTGGCCGAGGCCAGCACCGCCAGCGGCAACGCCAGCCGCAGGCTGCCCAGCCCGCCGCGCAGCAGCGTGGGCCCGGCCGACAAGGCGCTGGCCAACGCCACCAGCAGGCCGGCGCCGCGCACGAAGTCGAGGTGGAACGGGAAGAAGCTGCCGATGATCGGCACGAACAGCGTGCCCCCGCCGATGCCCGCGGGCACCGCCACGATGCCCATCAGGAAGCAGGCGAAGAACAGGCCCAGCGGCCACACCCACCAGGGCACGGCGCTGGCCGGCGCTGCCGCCGCGGCCGCCATCGCCTGCGCGCCCAACAGCAGCAGGCCTGCGCCCAGCGTGAAGGCCCGGGCGGTGGCCTTCATGAAATGGCCTGGTAGTACAGGTTCTGCGGATGGTTGGCCTGCGCGAAGAAGAACCAGCGCTCGGCCAGCAGCCCCAGGTACTGCACCCCGAAGGCCAGCGCCAGCGCCGCGGCCGAGCCCTGCGCCAGGCCCAGCGCCAGCAGGCCCAGCGGCAGCACGAAGGCA
>JAURXG010000131.1 GCA_030654555.1 Aquabacterium sp. | reverse complement strand
CTGAAGCGCGGCGTGGTGCTGGGCTTCGAGGCGCTGCTGCGCTGGAACCACCCCGAGCACGGCGTGGTGCCGCCGGCGCAGTTCCTGCCGCTGATCGAGCACACCGGGCTGTCGGCGCGGGTGGGCGACCATGTGCTGGCCCAGGCGCTGGACCAGCTGGAGGTGTGGCAGGACCTCGGGCTGGACCTGTCGGTCAGCGTCAACATCACCGCGCGCCACCTGCAGGAGCCCGATTTCGCGCAGCGCCTGGGCGAGTTGCTGGCGCGCCATGCCCGGCCGCTGGGCCCCCGGCTCGAGCTGGAGGTGCTGGAGACCGCCGCACTCACCGACATCGGCTTCACCTCGGCGGTGCTCGAGCGCTGCGCCCGGCTGGGCGTGCGCTGGGCGCTCGATGACTTCGGCACCGGCTACTCCACCCTCACCTACCTGAAGCGCCTGCCGGTGCAGGTGCTCAAGATCGACCGCAGCTTCGTGCACAACATGCTGGCCGACGCGCAGGACCGCGCCATCGTCGAAGGGGTGATCGGCCTGTCGCGCACCTTCGATTGCGTGGTGGTGGCCGAGGGCATCGAGACCGCGGCCCAGGCCCGCGTCCTGATGGACATGGGCTGCGAGATCGGCCAGGGCCTGGGCATCGCCGCGCCGATGCCGGCCGCCGAGGTGGTGGCCTGGGTGCGCGACTGGAAAGGCCTGTTCGCCCTCAGCGCCGCGCCGTTGGTGGCCGGCACGGGACAGGCCGCGGCCGACGGCAGCGCCGCCGACGCCAGCCCGCCCCCGGCACGCGGCGGGCTGGGCGACTGATCCGCCCCGCGGGCGGCTGCGGCGAGCCGCTTCGATAGACTCGGCGGGTGCTGCCCACCGGTTTCATCCCCGATCTGCTGTCCCGCGTCGACGTCGTCGAGGTGGTGGGCCGCCATGTCGAGCTGAAGAAGGCCGGCATCAACCACAAGGGCCTGTGCCCCTTCCACGGCGAGAAGTCGCCCAGCTTCATCGTCAGCCCGTCGCGGCAGACCTACCACTGCTTCGGCTGCGGCGCTCACGGCGATGCGATCCGCTTCCTGACCGAGCACCATGGCATGGGCTTCATGGACGCGGTGCGCGACCTGGCCCAGCAGGTCGGCATGACCGTGCCCGAAAGCACCGCCACGCCCGAGGACAAGGCCCGCGCCGAGGCCGAACGCAGCCAGCGCGCCACGCTCAGCGAGGTGCTGGCCAAGGCGGGCGAGCACTACCGGGCCGCGCTCAAGGCCAGCCCGCGCGCCGTCGACTACCTGAAGAAGCGCGGGCTGACCGGCGCCATCGCCGCGCGTTTCGGCCTGGGCTACGCGCCCGAGGGCTGGCGCACGCTGGCCGGCGTGTTCCCGCGCTACGACGACCCGCTGCTCGCCGAGAGCGGCCTGGTGATCACCAGCGGCGGCGAGGCCGATGGCGGCGGCGAGGAGAAGCGCTACGACCGCTTCCGCGACCGCATCATGTTCCCGATCCGCTCGGTCAAGGGCGAGGTCATCGGCTTCGGCGGGCGGGTGCTCGACGTCGGCGAGCCCAAGTACCTGAACTCGCCCGAGACGCCGGTGTTCCACAAGGGCCAGGAGCTGTACGGCCTGTACGAAGCCCGGCAGGGCCTGCGCGCCAAGGGCTACGCGCTGGTGGTCGAGGGCTACATGGACGTGGTGGCGCTGGCGCAGTGGGGCTTTCCCAACGCGGTGGCCACGCTGGGCACGGCCTGCACCGACGAGCACATGGCCAAGCTGTTCCGCTTCACCGACGCGGTGGTGTTCAGCTTCGACGGCGACGCGGCCGGCCGCCGTGCCGCCGGCCGTGCGCTGGAGGCCGCGCTGCCGCACGCCAGCGACACCCGCAGCGTGCGCTTCCTGTTCCTGCCGGCCGAGCACGACCCCGACTCCTACATCCGCGAGCTCGGCCCCGAGGCCTTCGAGCGTGCGGTGGCGCAGGCCGTGCCGCTGTCGACCCAGCTGATCGCCCACGCCGGCATCGATTGCGACCTGGCCACCGCCGAGGGCCGCTCGAAGATGCTGTCGCAGGCCGGCCCGCTGGTGGCCCTGCTGCCCGAAGGCCTGCTGCGCGAGCAGCTGGTGCAGGAACTCGCCCGCCAGGGCGGCATGGCCGCCGAGGTGCTGCAGGCGCACTGGGCCCGGCGCAGTGCCGGCCGCCGGCCGGCGCGTGGCGAGGCGCCGC
>JAURXG010000646.1 GCA_030654555.1 Aquabacterium sp. | reverse complement strand
TTCTAGAACTCGGCTTCGCTGCCGTGCTCTTCCGGGCCGCCGGCGCAGAAGGTGCACTTGTCCATCTTGCCGCGCAGGCCGAAGGTGCCGTTGGTGGGGAACTGCGGCGCGCCGAAGGGGCAGGCGTAGCTGCAGTAGCCGCAGCCAATGCAGACGTCCTTGTCGTGCAGCACCACGCCCTCGTCGGTGCGGTAGAAGCAGTCGACCGGGCACACCGCCATGCAGGGCGCGTCGCTGCAGTGCATGCAGGCCACCGAGATGCTCTTCTCGCCGGGCACGCCGTCGTTGAGCGTGACCACCCGGCGGCGGTTGACGCCCCAGGGCACTTCGTGTTCCGCCTTGCAGGCGGTGACGCAACCGTTGCACTCGATGCAGCGCTCGCTGTCACAGATGAATTTCATGCGGGCCATCGGGTCGTCTCCTTACGCTGCGCGCTCGATCTGGCAGAGCGTGGTCTTCGTTTCTTGCATCATCGTCACGCTGTCGTAGCCGTAGGTGGTGGCGGTGTTGATGGCTTCACCGCGCACCACCGGCTTGGCGCCGTCGGGGTAGTAGGCCGCGAGGTCCACGCCGCCCCAGCGGCCCGAGAAGTGGAAGGGCAGCCACACCGTCTCGGCGTCGACCCGTTCGGTGACCAGCGCCTTCACGCGCAGGCCCTTGAACTCGGGCATTGCAGCCATCGGCGGCGTCTTGACCCACACCCAGTCGCCGTTGCGGATGCCGCGGTCGTTGGCGGCCCGGGGGTTGATCTCGACGAACATCTCCTGCTGCAGTTCGGCCAGGTAGGGGTTGGAGCGGGTCTCCTCGCCGCCGCCTTCGAACTCGACCAGCCGGCCGCTGGACATGATCAGCGGGAAGGTCTTGCCGATGTCCTTGTTCTTCTCCTGCACGCTCTTGAACAGCGTGGGCAGGCGCCAGAAGGCCTTCTTGTCGACGTGGGTCGGGTACTTGGCGATCAGGTCGGGCCGGTTGCTGTAGAGCGGCTCGCGGTGCTGCGGCACCGGGTCGGGGAAGTTCCAGACCACGGCACGCGCCTTGGCATTGCCGAACGGGTGGCAGCCGTGCACCTGCATGGCCACGCGGATGATCCCGCCCGACGGGTCGGTCTTCCAGTTCTTGCCTTCGGCGGCCTTGGCCTCGGCTTCGGTGAGGTCACCCCACCAGCCCAGCTTCTTGAGCAGCAGGTGGTCGAACTCGGGGTAGCCGGTGGTCAGTTCCGCGCCCTGGCTGTGCGAGCCGTCGGCGGCCAGCAGCGACACGCCGTCCCGATCGACGCCGAAGTTGGCGCGGAAGTTGCCGCCGCCTTCCATCACGTGCTTGCTGGTGTCGTAGAGGTTGGGCGAGCCGGGGTGCTTGAGCGCGGGTGTGCCGTAGCACGGCCAGGGCAGGCCGAAGTAGTCGCCGTCGAGCTTGTAGCCGGTTTCCTTGTCGATGCCGCCCTTGGCCTTGAGCGTCT
>JAURXG010000123.1 GCA_030654555.1 Aquabacterium sp. | reverse complement strand
GGTGCGCAACTTTCTGATCGGCAATGGCCTGTACTGGCTGGAGCGCTACGGTGTGGACGGCCTGCGCGTGGACGCGGTGGCATCCATGCTGTACCGCGACTACAGCCGCCAGCCCGGAGAGTGGATTCCCAATGTGCACGGCGGCCGCGAAAACCTGGAAAGCATTGCGTTTCTGAAACGCATGAACGAAGTCATAGGCAGCGAACGGCCCGACGCCATCACGCTGGCCGAAGAATCCACCGCCTTCCCGGCCGTCTCGCGCCCCACCTACGCCGGCGGGCTGGGCTTCCACTACAAGTGGAACATGGGCTGGATGCACGACACGCTGGCCTACATGGCACGCGACCCCATCCACCGCAGCCACCACCAGAGCGAGCTGAGCTTCGGCCTGGTGTATGCCTTCAACGAGAACTTCGTGCTGCCGCTCTCGCACGACGAGGTGGTGCACGGCAAGGGCAGCCTGCTCGGCAAGATGCCGGGCGATGCCTGGCAGCAGTTCGCCAACCTGCGCGCCTACTACGGCTTCATGTGGGGCCACCCGGGCAAGAAGCTGCTGTTCATGGGCAACGAGTTCGCCCAGGGCCGCGAGTGGAACCACGATGCCAGCCTCGACTGGCACCAGCTCGACGACCCGCGCCACGCCGGCGTGCAGCGCCTGGTGCGCGACCTCAATGCGCTGCAGCGCCAGCTGCCGGCGCTGCACCAGCTGGACTTCACGGCCGAGGGCTTCGAGTGGATCAGCCACGACGATGCCGCGCACAGCGTGCTGGCCTTCGTGCGGCACGGCCGGGGCGATGCGCGCCCGGTGCTGGTGGTCTGCAACTTCACGCCGGTGGTGCAGCAGGGCTACCGCGTCGGCGTGCCGCGTGCCGGCACCTGGACGGAACGGCTCAACACCGATTCGTCCCACTACGGCGGCAGCAACGTCGGCACGCCGCTGGGCGCGGCCTGCGCCGAGCCGGTGGCTGCGCACGGCCGTGCGCAATCGCTGCTGCTGAACCTGCCGCCGCTGGCCAGCGTGTTCTTCGAATGGATAGGCTGAGCCCGTCACCGCTGGTGCTGGAAGCGGGCCGCCCCTGGCCGCTGGGCGTGCACTGGGATGGCCAGGGCCTGAACATCGCCGTGGTGTCGGCCAACGCCCAGGCCATGGAGCTGTGCCTGTTCGACGCCGCCGGCCGGCTGGAGACCCACCGCGGCGCCCTGCCCGGCCAGACGCTGGACGTGTGGCATGGCTATCTGCGGGCCGAGCCCGGCAGCGCACTGGGCCATCCCGGCCAGCTGTACGGCCTGCGCGCGCACGGCCCCTGGCGGCCCGACCGCGGCCACCGCTTCAACCCGCGCAAGCTGCTGCTCGACCCGTATGCGCGCGACATCGTCGGCCACTTCGACTGGGGCCCCGAGCACTTCGGCCACGATGGCGTGCACCCGCTGAACCCCGATCCGCGCGACAACGCCGCCACCGCGCTGAAGGCCCGCGTGGTGCACGAAGCCCCGTTCGACTGGGCCGGCGACGCAGCGCCGCGGGTGCCACTGGCCGACACCGTGCTGTGCGAACTGCATGTCAAGGGCTACACCCGCCTGCACCCCGATGTGCCGGCCGCGCAGCGCGGCACCTATGCCGGGCTGGCACACGACGCCGTGGTGCAGCACCTGCAGCGCCTGGGCATCACCGCGGTGAGCCTGCTGCCGGTGCACTACGCGCTGGACGAGCAGCGCCTGGTGCAGATGGGGCTGAGCAACTACTGGGGCTACAACACGCTGGGCTTCTTCTGCCCGTCGCACCGCCTGGCGGCCGCGCCGGACGACGCGCGCAACGAGTTCCGCCGCATGGTGCGCCGCCTGCACGCCGCGGGCATCGAGGTGCTGCTCGACGTGGTGTTCAACCACAGCGCCGAGGCCGATGCACCGGGCCCCACGCTGAGCTTTCGCGGCCTCGACAACGCGCTGTACTACCGCCTGCCGCCCGAGCAGCGCGCGGCCTACGACAACTACAGCGGCTGCGGCAATACGCTCGACATCCGCCAACCACGGGTGCTGCAGCTGGTGCTGGATTCGCTGCGCTTCTGGGTCAGCGAGATGCATGTCGACGGCTTCCGCTTCGACCTGGCCACCGCGCTGGGCCGGGGTGACCACGGCTTCGAGCGTGACGGGCCGTTCTTCAAGGCGGTGCTGCAAGACCCGGTGCTGGGGCCGCTGCTGGCCACCGGCAAGCTGATCGCCGAACCCTGGGACCTGGGGCCCGGCGGCTACCAGGCCGGCCACTTTCCGCGCGGCTGGCTCGAGTGGAACGACAGCTTCCGCGACAGCGTGCGCGCCTTCTGGCTGGGCGGCGCGGTCACGCGCGGGCAGTTTGCGCAGGCGCTGGCGGGCTCGTCGCAGCGGCAGCAGGCACAGCGGCGCGCGCCCGTCGAATCGGTCAACTACGTGATCTCGCACGACGGCTTCACGCTGCGCGACCTGGTCAGCCACGACTTCCGCCACAACCTGGCCAATGGCGAGGGCAACCGCGACGGCCACGGCCACAACCTGAGCTGGAACTGCGGCATCGAGGGCGAGACCGACGACCCGGCGGTGCTGGCGCTGCGCGAGCGCCTGCAGCGCGCGCTGCTGGCCACGCTGCTGTGGTCTCAGGGCACGCCGATGCTGGCCGGCGGCGACGAGGTGGGTCACACCCAGCGCGGCAACAACAACCCGTACTGCCAGGACAACGCCGTCACCTGGATCGACTGGTCACGCGCCGACGAAGGGCTGGCCCGCTTCACGGCACGACTGGCCGCATTGCGGCGCCAGTGGCTGCCGATGCGTCCGACCTGGTACACCGGGCTGCCCGATGCGCGCGGCCGGCAAGACCTGAGCTGGCTGCGCCGCGGTGGCGAGGCACTCACCGACTGGGACTGGACCCAATCCGAATCGCGCGTGCTCGGTGCCTGCATCGGCGCCCCCGGGCGAGGCGATCGGCCGCTGCTGCTGTTGTTCAATGCCGAACCGCAGGACACCCCGTTCACGCTGCCGGCCGGTGACTGGCGGGTTCTGCTCGACAGCGCCGATGAGCCGTCCGCCGACACGTCGGCGCCGCCCGGCGCACCGGTCCTGGGCCGCCACTACCCCTTGCGATCGCGCAGCGTGGTGCTGCTGGTCGCGCAGGCCGATCCTGCACCCACTCCTTCACCGCGCCCCGGCGCCTGATCATCATGCGATTCCCTCGCGCCAGCGGCGTGCTGCTGCACCCCACCTCCCTGCCGGGCCCGCATGGCAGCGGCGACCTGGGCCCGGCGGCCTACCACTTCGTCGACTGGCTCAAGAGCGCCGGCCAGACGCTGTGGCAGATGCTGCCGCTGGGTGGCATCGGCCCCGGCAACTCGCCCTACATGAGCAGTTCGGCCTTTGCCGGCAACGTGTTGCTGATCGACCTGGCCGAGCTGCAGCAGCGCGGCTGGCTGGGCGCCGGGGCGCTGGCCCAGCCGCCGGCCGAGGCCCAGGCCGACCCGCGGCGCATTCACTTCGCCAGCATGTACGCGTGGCGCATGCAGCGCCTGGCCGAGGCCGCCGCGGCGTTTGCCAGCGGCGCCAGCGCGGCCGACCAGGCTGACCACGACGCCTTCTGCGCGGCCCAGGCCGGTTGGCTGGACGACTATGCGCTGTTCATGGCGCTGTGCGAGGCCTCCGGCTGGACCGACTGGTCCAGCTGGCCCGGCGGCCTGGCGCAGCGCGAGCCGGCGGCGATGCACGCCGCGCGCCAGCGGCATGCCGATGCGATCGCCTTCTGGCGGTTCTGCCAGTGGTGCTTCTTCCGCCAGTGGGCGGCGCTGCGCGCCCATGCCCATGCGCAGGGCGTGAAGATCGTCGGCGACGCACCGATCTTCATCGCCTACCAGAGCGCCGAGGTCTGGGCGCGGCAAGACCTGTTCGAGCTGGATGCGCAGGGCCGCCCCACCGTGGAGGCCGGCGTGCCGCCCGATTACTTCGCCGCCACCGGCCAGCGCTGGGGCAACCCGCTGTACCGCTGGCGCGCGCATGCCGCCGAAGGCTACGCCTGGTGGGTCGAACGGGTGCGGCGCACGCTGGAGCTGGTCGACATCGTTCGCATCGACCACTTCCGCGGCTTTGCCGACTACTGGGAGATCCCGGCCAGCGAGCCCACCGCGGTCCAGGGCCGCTGGCTGCCCGGCCCCGGTGTGGCGCTGTTCGAGGCCATCGCCGCCGCGCTGGGCCCGGTGCCGCTGATCGCCGAAGACCTGGGCGTGCTGTCGCAGCCGGTGAAGGACCTGATGGCCGCCACCGGCTTCCCCGGCATGGCGATCCTGCAGTTCGCCTTTGCCGGCGATGCCAGCGAGCCCTTCCTGCCGCACAACCATCGGCATCACAGCGTGGTCTACACCGGCACGCACGACAACGACACCACCGTGGGCTGGTGGGCGCGTGCCAGCGAGCACGAGCGCCACCATGCGCGCGCCTACCTCAACACCGACGGCCACGACATCGCCTGGGCGATGATGCGCGCCAGTGCGGCCTCGGTGGCCGACACGGTGGTGCACCCGATGCAGGACATCCTGGCCCTGCCCAGCGATTGCCGCATGAACCTGCCCGGCAGCCCCTCGGGCTGGTGGGTGTGGCGCTTCGAGTGGAGCCAGGTGCACACCTGGCACGGCCAGCGGCTGGCCGAGCTGACCCAATTGTTTGGACGGGCTTAGACCCCCCCGAAGCGCCTGCGGCGCTCCCCCCCCGGGGGGCGGCCCCAGCGGCCCGGCGGAGCCGGTCCCGCGGCGCCCGCTGGACAAAGAAAAAGGCGCCTCGCGGCGCCTTTTTTGTCCTCGCAGCTGCGCTGCTCAGTTCAAGGCGACCTTCTTGCCGTCCTTGTAGACGTACAGGGTCATCGCGGGGTTCTTCAGCTCACCATCAGCCTCGAAGCCGACCTTGGTGGTCACGCCCTGGTAGTTCATGTCGGCGAACTTGGCCATGTAGACCTTGGGGTCGGCCGAGCCGGCACGCACCATGGCGTCGACCAGCACATGCACCGCGTCGTAGGTGTAGGGCGAGTAGACCTGGAACTGGTTCGGGAACTTGGCGTCGTAGCGGGCCTTCCAGGTCTTGCCGCCGGGCATCTTTTCCAGCGAGGCGCCGCCTTCGGCGCAGACCACGCCGCCCAGCGACTTGGCACCGCCCGACAGTTCGGCCAGCTTGGCCGTGCAGATGCCGTCACCGCCGAAGAACTTCACGTTCGCCAGGCCGAGTTGGTCCATCTGGCGCAGCATCGGGCCGGCTTGCGGGTCCATGCCGCCGTAGAAGATGGCGTCCGGTGCCTTGCCCTTGATGGCGGTCAGGATGGCCATGAAGTCGGTGGCCTTGTCGTTGGTGAACTGCTCGTCCACCACCTGGATGCCCTTGGCCAGCGCGGTCTTCTTGAAGACCTCGGCCACGCCCTGGCCGTAGGCGCTGCGGTCGTCGATGATCGCGACCTTCTTGACCTTCAGGTTGTTGGCGGCATGCAGCGCCAGGCCCGCGCCCAGCGCGTTGTCATTGGCCAGCAGGCGGAAGACGTTCTTGAAGCCCTGCTGCGTCAGCTTGGGGTTGGTGGCCGAGGGCGTGACCATCGGCAGGCCGCACTGGTTGTAGATCGACGAGGCCGGAATCGTGGTGCCCGAGTTCAGGTGACCGACCACGCCGTTGACCTTGGCGTCGCACAGCTTCTGCGCCGCGGCGGTGCCCTGCTTCGGGTCGGCGGCGTCGTCTTCGGCCACCAGCTCGAGCTTGACCTTCTTGCCGCCGATCGTCACGCCCTTGGCGTTCAGGTCCTCGACGGCCATGCGCGCGCCGTTCTCGTTGTCCTTGCCGTAGTGGGCCTGGGCACCCGAGACCGGGCCGACGTGGCCGATCTTGACGACCATGTCCTGGGCCTGGGCGGTGCCCGACAGCATCGCCACGGCGGCCACGGCCGCGCCAGCGACCAGATTGAACTTGAGTTGCATGAAAGAACCTCCGGATGGATATGTTGAGCTAAGAAGCGAGCCCTTGGGCTGCCTCTCAACGGGCGAGACGATACACCGGTTGCAGGTGCATTCCCGGGTGCGTGATCTCGGGGCTTGCCCTAGCGGAACGGGCGTTGCCGCAGGTCAACGAGCAAGGGGCGTGCCGCGTTCCCGCGGGCCCCGCCCTCCGGCGCCGCTCAGCCCGTGCGCTGGGCGTGGTTGGTCGGCGTCAGGCCGGCGGCCAGGTAGTGGCGCCAGCGCTGGCGGCCGCTGGCCACCTCGTCGGCCGGCTCGGCGACGATCTCGATGATGCGCGCGTAACGCGCGTGATCGGCCACCACCGCCGGGCCCAGGTTCACCAGCACGTCGCGCGGGCCGGCCTCGGCCGGTGCATCGGCCAGCCAGATCGGCGTGCGCACCAGCCGGTCGGGCGCCGGCTCGCCAGCGCGCAGGCGCGCATGGGGGATGAAGTCGCCCGGATCGAAGGTCCACAACAGGCTGTCGAGCCGCGCCAGTTGATCGGGCGCGCCGGTCACCACCACCTGCTTGCCGGCGCGCCAGGCCTTGCGCAGCAGCCGGCAGGTGTAGCCCAGCTTGTCGGCCACGCCGGTGTGGAAGTCCACTTCAGCCACGACCGACCCACCGGGGTGCCACGCGTTGCACGCTCACTTGGCCTGCGACAGCACCCAGTGCGTGAGCAGGCCCACCGGCCGGCCGGTGGCACCCTTGGCGGCGCCGCTCTTCCAGGCGGTGGCGGCGATGTCGAGGTGGGCCCAGCGCAGCTTGGCGGTGAAGCGCTTGAGGAACATCGCCGCGGTGATGGCGCCGCCGGCACGGCCGGCGATGTTGGCCACGTCGGCGAAGTTGCTCTTCAGCCCTTCGTCGTACTCGTCGTCCAGCGGCAGGCGCCAGCAGGGGTCGAGCGCCGCCTCGCCGGCGGCCAGCAGGTCGGCCGCCAGCGTCTCGTCGGGCGAGAACATGCCCGAGCGCACCGCCCCCAGCGCCACCACGCAGGCGCCGGTCAGCGTGGCGATGTCGACCACCGCGGCGGGCTTGAAGCGCTCGACGTAGGTCAGCGCGTCGCACAGGATCAACCGGCCTTCGGCGTCGGTGTTGAGCACCTCGATGGTTTGGCCCGACAGGCTGGTGACCACGTCGCCCGGCTTGAGCGCACGGCCGCTGGGCAGGTTCTCGCAGGCGGCGATCACGCCGATGACGTTGAGCTTGGGCTTGAGCTGCGCCAGCGCGCGCATGGTGCCCAGCACGCTGGCGGCACCGCCCATGTCGAACTTCATCTCGTCCATCTCGGCACCGGGCTTCAGCGAGATGCCGCCCGAGTCGAAGGTGATGCCCTTGCCGACCAGGACCTGCGGCGCCACGGTCTTGGCCGCGCCGTTGTAGTGCATGACGATGAACTTGGGCGGCTCGTCCGAGCCCTGCGCCACCGACAGGAAGCTGCCCATGCCCAGCGCCTCGATCTGCTTGCGGTCGAGCACCTCGATCTTCAGGCCCTGGGCGCGTGCCATCTTGCGCGCCTCGGCGGCCAGCATCGTCGGCGTGCAGTGGTTGCCCGGGCGGTTGGCCAGTTCACGCGCCAGCTCCACGCCTTCGGCAATGGCCGCGCCACGGGCCAGGCCGTCGTCGGCGGCCTTGGCCTCGGCCTTGCTGGCTGCCAGCAACGTGAGCTTGGCCAGCATCGGTGCGGCCGGCGCGCTGGGCTTGGTGGTGCGGTAGACATACACCGCCTCGGACGCGGCCGAGGCCAGCGCCTCGGCATGCGCGGCCTGCAGCTCGGGCACACCGGCCACCAGCACCGCCAGGTGCTTCACGCCCAGGCCCTTGACCAGGTTGATGCCGGCCGCACCGGCGGCCTTGAGCGCCCGGGCGCTGCCGTCCTTGGCCACCGCCACCGCCACGCGGGTGGCCTTGACGCCGGCCACCTGCCTCAGGTAGGCCGTCTGGCCGGCCTTGAGCTTGAGGTCGCCTTGCTTGATCGCCTCGTCGACCGCGTCGGCCAGCGGTGCGTCCAGGCCGGGCGGCAGCGCATCGCCCACCAGCACCAGCAGCAAGGCGTCGGCAGCCAGCCGGGCGGTGCCGCCGGCCGTGATCACTTGGGTGTGGAAGTCCATAATCGGCCCAGTTAAAAGAGCCAATGATGTTATTCGATTCGACCGTGCGACGAGAGCTGGCGCGCAGCTTCGGCGCCACCCTGGTGGTGATCCTCACCATCGTCATCACCATGATGCTGATCCGCACGCTGGGCCTGGCCGCCGGCGGCGCGGTCGCGCCCGAGGACGTGGTGCTGCTGCTGGGCTACTTCGCGCTGGGCCACCTGCCCACGATGCTGGCGCTGAGCCTGTTCATCGCGGTGGTGGTCACGCTGGGCCGCATGTACCGCGAGAGCGAGATGGTGATCTGGTTCGCCAGCGGCCTGGGGCTGGGCCGCTTCGTGCGGCCGGTGCTGCGCATGGCCTGGCCGGTGCTGGGCGTGGTGGGGCTGCTGCTGCTGTTCGTCTGGCCCTGGGGCAACCGCGCCAGCGCCGAGCTGCGCAGCCGCTACGAGCAGCGCAGCGACCTGTCGCGCGTGGCGCCCGGCGTTTTCCAGGCCTCGCGCGACGGCAGCCGGGTGTTCTTCGTCGACCGCGCCAGCCAGGAGGGCGTGGAAGGCCACAACGTGTTCGTGCTGACGCGCCAGCCGCCGATCGAATCGGTGGTGTCGGCGCGCAGCGGCCAGCTGCTGACCGAAGGCGCCGACCGCGTGCTGCAGCTCGACCGCGGCCAGCGCAACGAGGTGGATGCCGACAGCGGCGTGCGCACGCTGTCGAGCTTCGAGCGCTACCGCGTGGTGGTGGGCGACAGCGTGGTGCGCAGCGCCGAAGCCGCACCGCCCAAGACCATGGACACGCTGGCACTGCTGCGCGAGCCGGTGCGGCGCCACCAGGCCGAGCTGGCCTGGCGCTTCGGCCTGCTGCTGGCCACCGCCAACCTGCTGCTGCTGGGCGTGGGGCTGGCGGCCACCCAGCCGCGACGCGCGAGCAACTGGAACCTGCTGCTGGCCCTGCTGGCCTTCGTCGTCTACTTCAACCTGATCAACCTGTCGCAGGCCTGGATCGCCAGCGGGCGCTACGCCATGGGCCCGGCGATGCTGGCCCTGCACGGCGGCGCCTTCGCGCTGGGCCTGGGCCTGATCTGGTGGCGCGACCATGCCGCCGTCTGGCGCCCGTTCGGCGGGCCGCGCAGCGCACGCCAGGGCTTGCCGCGGCAGGAGCCGGCATGAGAACGGTGCGCCGGCTGCTCTACCGCGACATCGTCTGGTCCGTCGTGTTCGTGGCGCTGGCCTTCCTCAGCCTGTTCTTCTTCATCGACTTCGTCGACGAGTTGGAGAACGTGGGCCGCAACGGCTACACCCTGGGCCAGGCGGCACTGCGTGGGCTGCTGGAGCAGCCCGGCCACTTCTACGAGCTGTTTCCGATCGCGGTGCTGATCGGCACCATCTACTCGATGGCGCGGCTGGCGCAGTCGTCGGAGTTCACCATCCTGCGCACCGGCGGGCTGGGGCCAGGCCGGGCCTTGCGCCTGCTGGCCGCGCTGGGCCTGATGTTCGCGCTGGTCACCTTCGTGGTGGGCGACTACCTGGTGCCGCTCACCGAGCAACAGGCGGTGGCCCTGAAGGCCGGCCAGCGTGGCGGCCTGTCGCTGGGCACCGGCGGCGCCTGGCTGAAGGAGCGCCGACCCGGTCGCGCGTCGACCCCCGACGCACCGGCCGCCGGTGAGCGCAGCATCTCGGTCAACGTGATTGCCACCGGCGGCGACGGCGCGTTGCTGGGGGTGCGCATCTTCGAGTTCGACACCGACGGCCGCCTGCGCACCCGCCTCGAGGCGCGCTCGGGCCAGGTGCTGGGCGATGGCCACTGGCGCCTGCGCGAGGTGCAGCGCACCGAATGGCCCACGCCCGAGACCGCGCTGGCCGGCCTGCCGCTGCAGCAGCAGTCCCTGCCCGAACTGGCCTGGCCCAGCACGCTGGACAGCACCGTGGTGGCCGCCGCGCTGCTGCCGGCCAAGACCATGTCCACGCTCGACCTGTGGCGCTACACCGGCCACCTGGCCGTGCAGGAGCAGGCCGTGCAGAGCTACCAGATCCAGTTCTGGAAGAAGGCCCTGTACCCGCTGGCCTGCCTGGTGATGGTGGCGCTGGCGCTGCCCTTCGCCTACCTGCATGCGCGTGCCGGCGGGGTCAGCTACAAGGTGTTCGGCGGCATCATGCTGGGCATCAGCTTCGTGCTGCTGAACAACGCCAGTGGCCACCTTGGGCTGCTGCGCCAATGGATCCCCTGGATGGCCGCCGCGGCCCCCAGCGGGCTGTACCTGCTGATCTCGATGGGCGCCTTTGCCTGGCTGGTTCGATACCGATAGCACACAAGATGAGCGACCTTTCCACCGCCTCCAACGCCTCCACCACGTCCGCCACCACCGGCCTGCTGCTGTTCGCGCACGGCGCGCGCGATCCGCAGTGGGCGCGGCCCTTCGAGGCCGTGGCCGCCCACTGCCGTGCCGCGCGCGGGCACGACCGCGTGGCGCTGGCCTTCCTCGAGTTCATGGCCCCCGACCTGGTGGCCGGCGGCGGCGCGCTGGCGGCCGCCGGCTGCACCGAGGTGGACGTGGTGCCGCTGTTCCTGGGCGCCGGCGGCCATGTGCGCAAGGACATCCCGGTGCTGATGGCCCGGCTGCAGGCCGATCACCCGGGCGTGCGCTTCACGCTGCGCCAGACGGTGGGCGAGGCGCCCGCCCTGATCGCCGCCATGGCCGCCGTGGCGCTGTCACCCATCGCCGTCGAAGTCCCCGTGCGATGAACCTGCACCAGTTCCGCTTCGTGCAGGAGGCGGTGAGGCGCAACCTCAACCTCACCGAGACGGCCAAGGCACTGCACACCTCGCAGCCGGGCATCAGCAAGGCCATCCTCGAGCTGGAAGAAGAACTGGGCGTCGACATCTTCGCGCGCCACGGCAAGCGCATCCGGCGTGTCACCGAGCCGGGCCAGCTGGTGCTGCAATCGGTGGAGATCATCATGCGCGAGGTGGCCAACCTCAAGCGCATCGGCGACGAGTTCTCCAAGCAGGACGCCGGCACGCTGTCCATCGCCACCACCCACAGCCAGGCGCGCTACGTGCTGCCCGAGCCGGTGGCCAAGCTGCGCCGGGCCTTCCCGAAGGTGCAGGTGGTGATGCACCAGGGCACCCCCAGCGACGTGGCGCGCATGCTGGCCGACGACGTGGCCGAGATCGGCCTGGCCACCGAATCGCTGGCCGACGTGGACGGCCTGGTCACCTTGCCCTGCTACGAATGGCAGCACGTGCTGGTGGTGCCGGCACGCCACCCGCTGGCCAGCGTCGAACGGCCCACACTCGAGCAGCTGGCGGCCGAGCCGCTGATCACCTACCACCCCACCTTCAGCGGGCGCACGCGCATCGACAGTGCCTTCGCGCGGGCCCGGCTCAAGCCGAACATCGCGCTCGAGGCCATCGACGCCGACGTCATCAAGACCTATGTGCGGCTGGGCATGGGCGTGGGCATCGTCGCCGAGATGGCGGTGCGCGACGATCCCCCCGGCGGCGACCTGGCCTGGCGCCCGGTGGGCCACCTGTTCGGCCCCAACACCTCGCGCGTGGCCTTCAAGCGCGGTGCCTACCTGCGCCACTTCGTGTTTGCCTTTGCCGAGCTGCTGAGCGAGCGCCTGAGCCGTGCCCTGATCGAGCGCGCGATGGCCGAGCGCCCCGGCACCACCCCCACGTCCTACGAACTCTGATCCGATGACCGCTGCGATGAACACCCCCCGCACCCCCCTGCCCCCCAGCCGCCTGCCCAAGGTGGGCACCACCATCTTCACCGTGATGTCGGCGCTGGCCACCGAACACGGCGCGGTCAACCTGGGCCAGGGCTTCCCGGACTTTGCCGGCGACCCGGCCTTGCTGGACGCGGTCAACCAGGCCATGCGCGAGGGCCTGAACCAGTACCCGCCGATGGCCGGCGTGCCGGTGCTGCGCGAGGCGGTGGCGGCCAAGATCGAGGCGCTGTACGGCCGGCGCTACGACGCCGGCAGCGAGATCACCATCACCGCCGGGGCCACGCAGGCCATCTTCACCGCCATCCTGGCCATCGTGGGACCCGGTGACGAGGTGATCGTGCTCGAGCCCAACTACGACAGCTACGTGCCCAACATCGAGCTGGCCGGCGGCACCGTGGTGCGCGTGCCGCTGATGGCCGAGACCTTCCGGCCCGACTTCGACGGCATCGCCGCGGCGATCACGCCACGCACCCGGGCGATCCTGGTCAACTCGCCGCACAACCCCAGCGCCACCATCTGGCGCGCGGCCGACATGGACCGCCTGGCCGAGATCCTGCGCCCGACCGACGTGCTGCTGATCAGCGACGAGGTCTACGAGCACATGGTCTTCGACGGCGAGCGGCACGCCAGCGCATCGGCCAACGCCGAACTGGCGGCGCGCGCCTTCGTCGTGTCGAGCTTCGGCAAGACCTTCCACGTCAC
>JAURXG010000606.1 GCA_030654555.1 Aquabacterium sp. | reverse complement strand
CGAGATCGGCGCGCTGCTGCAGGCCCGGCTGGTGCTGGTGCTGCTGGGCGAGCGCCCGGGCCTGAGTTCACCCGACAGCCTGGGCGCCTACCTCACCCATGCACCACAGCTGGGCTGCCACGACGCCCAGCGCACCTGCGTCAGCAACATCCGACCCGAGGGCCAGCCGCCCGCCGCCGCCGCGCAGCGCATCGCCTGGCTGCTGCGCGAGGCACTGCGCCGGCGCACCACCGGCATCGCGCTGAAGGACGACAGCGCCACCGCGCTGCTGGCCGACCAGGCTGCGGTGCCCGTCGGCCACGGCGCCGCCAACCCACCGCCCCGTTGAACCCGCCATGCCGATGCACCCGCCGCTGGCCCTGTTCGACCTCGACCACACGCTGCTGTCGGGCGACAGCGACGTGCTGTGGTGCCAGTTCGTCGTGCAGCACGGCCTGCTGCCCGAGACGCACCTGGCGCGCAACGCGCAGATGGAGGCCGACTACCGCGCCGGCACGGTGTCGGTGGCCGAGTTCAGCCACTTCTACGTCGGCCAGCTGGCCGGCCGCAGCCCGGCCTTCTGGGCACCGTGGCGCGAGCGCTTCCTGCACGAGGTGATCTGGCCGCGCGTGCCGGCCGAGGCGCTGGCCCTGGTCGACCACCACCGCGCCCAGGGCCACACGCTGGTGCTGACCACCGCCACCAACCGCGTGATCACCGAGCTGACGGCGCAGGCTCTGCGCCTGCCGCACCTGATCGCGACCGAAGTGCAATTGGTCGACGGCGTGTACACCGGCCGCCCCGAGGGCGTGCTCAACATGCGCGAGGGCAAGGTCGTGCGGCTGCACCTCTGGCTGGCCGATCTGGGGCTGGACGACGCCGCACGCGCCGCCGCGTTGCGTGGCGCGCACTTCTACAGCGATTCGGCCAACGACCTGCCCCTGCTCGGCGCGGTGGGGCATCCGGTGGCCGTCGATCCCGATCAGCGCCTGCTGGCCCACGCGACCGCGGCGGGCTGGCCCGTGCGACGATGGCGGCGCAGCGACCCCGCCTGACACCCTGAACACCCACCGCCATGAACCCACTACCCCCGGTCGAGTTGACCGCCCCCGACATCAGCCCCTGGCGCCAGGGCAATACCGGCACCGAGTACGTGCACCAGATCGACTCGGGCCGCCCCGGCCCCCACGTGATGGTGCAGGCGCTGACGCATGGCAACGAGCTGTGCGGCGCACTGGCGCTGCAGTGGCTGTTCAACCAGCCGCTGGCGCCGCTGCAGGGCCGGTTGACGCTGGCCTTTGCCAACGTGGCGGCGTTCCAGCGCTTCGACCCCACCGCGCCGCACACCTCGCGCTGCGTCGCCGAGGACCTCAACCGCGTCTGGGCCGACGAGACCCTGTTCGGCGCGCGCGATTCGGTCGAACTGCGGCGTGCCCGAGAACTGCAGCCCTTCGTCGATGCGGCCGACCTGCTGCTCGACATCCATTCGATGAGCGAGCCCTGCCGGCCGCTGATGGTGTGCGGCACGCAGGACAAGAACGCCGCCTTCGCCCGCCAGCTGGGCGTGCCGGCCGATCTGCTGATCGACACCGGCCACCCGGCGGGGCTGCGCATGGTCGAGCGCGGTGGCTTCGGTGATCCGGCCAGCCCGCGCCTGGCGCTGCTGGTCGAATGCGGCCAGCACTGGGAGCGCGTCGCCGAGGACGTGGCCGTCGACACGCTGGTGCGCTTCCTGCACCTCACCGGCATCGTCGATGCGGATTGGGCCGCCGCACGCACCCGCCTGCCGCTGCCGGCCGAGCAGCGCCTGGTGCGGGTGACCGAACCGATCGTGGCGCGCAGCACCGACTTCCGCTTCCTGGTGCCCACCGACGGCCTGGGCGTGGTGCCGAAGGCCGGCACGCCGATCGCCCAGGACGGCGAGCAGGTCTGGTGCACGCCCTACGACAACACCGTGCTGGTGATGCCGTCCACCGCCCACGTGAAGCCCGGCAATACGATGGTGCGGCTGGGGCGCTTCGAAGGCGCCTAGGCATCCGCCCAGCGGCGGCCGCGGAACCGGCTTCACCGGGCCGCTGGCGGCGCCCCCTTGAGGTGAAGCGCCGCAGGCGCTTCGGGGGGGTTAGACCAGGACCCGCTCGATGCCGCCGGCGTTGGCGCGGCCCACGTAGTCCTGCAGCCAGCTCTCGCCCAGGATCTGGCGCGCCATCTCCACCACGATGTAGTCGGCCTCGAGCAGGCCGTTGGCCATGTCGTCCTCGTAGCGCTTCAGGCCTTGCAGGCAGCTGGGGCAGCTGGTGAGGATCTTGACGTTGGCGGCCGGCGCCACCGCGCCCGTCGCCCGCAGGGCCACCTCGCCCTGGCGCAATTCCTCTTCCTTGCGGAAGCGGACCTGGGTGGCGATGTCGGGCCGGGTCACACCCAGGGTGCCGCTCTCGCCGCAGCAGCGTTCGTTCTTCAGCACGTTGGGGCCGACCAGCGCCTTCACCGTCTTCAGCGAATCCTGCAGCTTCATCGGGTTGTGGCAAGGCTCGTGGTACAGGAAGCCCGGGGCATGGGCATCGCCGGCACCCGGCAGCGTGATGCCCTTCTCCAGCAGGTACTCGTGGATGTCGACGATGCGGCTGCCCGGGAAGATCTCCTCGAACTTGTAGCCCTGCAGCTGGTCGTAGCAGGTGCCGCAGCTGACTACCACGGTCTTGATGTCCAGGTAGTTCAGCGTGTTGGCCACGCGGTGGAAGAGCACCCGGTTGTCGGTGATCATCTTCTCGGCCTTGTCGAACTGGCCCGATCCGCGCTGCGGGTAGCCGCAGCACAGATAACCCGGCGGCAGCACGGTCTGCACGCCCGCATGCCACAGC
>JAURXG010000599.1 GCA_030654555.1 Aquabacterium sp. | reverse complement strand
AGCATCACGGTCAAGCTGATCGCGCCGATCGCGATGGAAGAGGGCCTGCGCTTCGCCATCCGTGAGGGTGGCCGCACCGTGGGCGCCGGCGTCGTCGCCACCATCATCGCCTGATCTTTGCATGACCTGCCGGCGGCCGAGCAGGCTGCCGGCCTCATCGCTCTTTACAAGGAACCGTCATGCAAAAGCAAAAGATCCGCATCCGCCTGAAGGCGTTCGACTACAAGCTGATCGACCAGTCGGCGCTCGAGATCGTCGACACCGCCAAGCGCACCGGCGCCATCGTGCGCGGCCCCGTGCCGTTGCCCACGCGCATGCAGCGCTTCGACATCCTGCGTTCGCCGCACGTCAACAAGACCTCACGCGACCAGTTCGAGATCCGCACACACCAGCGCCTGATGGACATCGTCGACCCGACCGACAAGACCGTGGACGCGCTGATGAAGCTCGACCTGCCGGCCGGTGTCGACGTCGAGATCAAGCTGCAATAAGCGACGGCTGCTTGCGGGGTAACCCGCAAGCACGCTATACTCGCGAGCTTTTCGCCGATTGGCTGCGCTGCAAGTTTTGCGGCAAGGCCCGTCGGCGACAGTGTTTGAGGTGGCGGCCGCCAGTCTGGCGGACCCCCATCCGAACCACCGCCACCCCCGGCCAATCGATGTCGGGTGTTTGAAACAAAGGCCTTCGACCCGCGATGGGAACAAGGCTGGAGAAAAGCCATGACGACAGCTGCAAATAGCTATCGCCTCGGTTTGCTGGGCCGCAAGGTCGGCATGATGCGCATCTTCACGGACGATGGCGACGCCATCCCCGTCACGGTGCTCGACGTGTCGAACAACCGCGTCACCCAGGTCAAGACCGAGCAGACCGACGGCTACAACGCCCTGCAAGTGGCGTTCGGTTCGCGCAAAGCATCGCGCGTGACCAAGCCCGAAGCCGGCCACCTTGCCAAGGCAGGTGTGGAAGCCGGTGAAATCCTCCAGGAATTCCGCGTGCCCGCCGATGTGGTGGGCCAGTACGCGCCGGGCGCCAACGTGCCCGTCACGCTGTTCGCG
>JAURXG010000595.1 GCA_030654555.1 Aquabacterium sp. | reverse complement strand
AGCCAGACCTCCCAGCCCAGGCCCCAGGCGCCGAGCGTGGGGTTTTCCCAGTCGTCTTCGACGAAGCGGATGTCGTTCTTCTTCAGGTCGAAGCCCAGCGCTTCGAGCGAGCCCAGGTAGAGCTCCAGGATGTTGCTGGGTGCGGGCTTCAAGACCACCTGGTACTGGTAGTAGTGCTGCAGGCGGTTGGGGTTCTCGCCGTAGCGGCCGTCTTTCGGGCGGCGGCTGGGCTGCACGTAGGCGGCCTTCCAGGGCTCGGGGCCGAGCGCGCGCAGGAAGGTCGCGGTGTGGCTGGTGCCGGCCCCGACCTCCATGTCGTAGGGTTGCAGCAAGGCGCAGCCCTGGGCGTCCCAGTACTGTTGCAGGCGCAGGATGATTTGCTGGAAGGTCAGCATGGGCGGTGTGTTGGGTGGTGGGCGCGACGCAGCCGGTCTCGGCGTGGCAGCGAACGCAGCTCTTGATTTTACGGGCGGGGGGTCCGCCGCCGCCCCGAGCGCCTTCCGATACCCGCCGACGCTCCGATGACGGCGAGCACCGCGACGATCAGTGGCCACAAACCGAACACCGCCAGCCAGCGCGCGTAGGGCGTCTCGCCTGTGCGGCCCTCAACCGTGGCTTCGAGAATGCCTTCGGTCCCCGAGGGCAGTCGCGCGGTGACCTTTCCGTGGTGATCGACCACTGCGGTGGCGCCGGTGTTGGTCGACCGGATCACCGGCCGCTCGAACTCGATCGCGCGCATCTGCGAGAACTGAAGGTGCTGGTCCTGCACCAGCAGCCGACCGAACCAGGCCAGGTTGCTGACGTTGACGAACACGGTGGCAGCCTGCGGGCCGACGACGCTGGCCACGATGTCTTCGCCGAACAGGTCTTCGTAGCAGACCAGCGGGCGCAAGCGCTGGCCGCCGAAGGCGAACGCCTCTTGGCTGCGGCCGCGCGCCTGATCGACCAGCGGGATGCTCATCAAGTCGACAAACCAGTGAAATCCGGGCGGGATGATCTCGCCGAACGGCAGCAGGTGCCGCTTGCCGTAGCGGTACTCCGCAGCGCCCGCTGCCGCAGCGGCTGGCAACGCGACCACCGAATTGACGTAGCCCGCGTCATCGTCGCCGACGAACAGGCCGATCAGCGCGGCACGCGGGCTGCCACCGGTCGAAGGCGCGGCGGGAGAATCGGTGGGCGACGGCGGGACGTCGAGCGTCGCCTGCAGCGTGTCCCAGTAACCCTCGCTCAGTTGCGCCCGCGACAGCGGCAGCACCGACTCCGGCGTCACGACCAGCGCGCCTCGCGCTGCGGACAACTGCCGAACCAGGCCATGCAGTTGCGCATCGAGTCGCTCGGGGTCGAACTTGAGCTCCTGCGAAACATTGGGCTGCAGCAGGCTGACGCGCAGCGTGCCGGTCGACTGCGTGAACCGGTCGGGCAGCAGATGCGCCGCCAACGCGACGCCAACGACGACCACGCTGATGCCGGCCCGCACGCGCATCCGGGCATCGCCCAGCCACAGAGCAGCAGCGCTTGCCAGCGCCGCAGCCAGTGCGCACAGCCCGTAAACACCGATCCAGGGGGCCCAGGCGGCGAGCGGCCCGACCGCGTGCGCATAGCCCGAGGCGATCCACGGGAAACCGGTGAAGATCAGGCCACGCGCCAGTTCGGCCGCCAGCCAGCAGGCCGGCCACAGCAGCGCATCCCAGGCCGGGCGGCCGGTGCGAAATCGTGCCCACAGCGCCATCGCTGCGGCGTAATACAGCCCCAGCAACGCAGCCAGCACAAGCACCGCCAGCGCCGCCAGCGCAGGGTTCATGCCGCCGTACTGGTGCATGCTGATGTAGAGCCACCAGAAGCCCGAGACCAGCCAACCCACCGCGAACAGCCACCCCAGCCCGGCGGCGCGGCGCGGCGACGCTTGCGACGTCGCGTGCGCCAGCACGCCGAGCGACAGCAGTTGC
>JAURXG010000119.1 GCA_030654555.1 Aquabacterium sp. | reverse complement strand
CGCGCTGGCCGCCGCCGCGGGCGGCCCGGCCTTCGGCCAGGCCGCCGCCCAGCAGGTGGAGGTCTCGGGGCAGGTGCAGAGCGACACCGAGCAGCGCCGCCGCGATCCGGTGGCCAAGACCATCTATGGCCGCGACGAGCTCGACAAATACGGCGACACCAGCGTCAGCGACGTGCTCAAGCGCCTGCCCGGCGTCAACATGCAGGGCGGCAACCCGCGGCTGCGTGGCCTGGGTGCGGGCTATACGCTGCTGCTGATCAACGGCGAGCCGGCGCCGCCGGGCTTCTCGCTCGACAACCTGTCGCCCGGCCAGGTCGAGCGCATCGAGGTCACGCGCGGCCCCAGCGCCGAGCACAGTGCGCAGGCGGTGGCCGGCACGCTCAACATCATCCTGCGCGAGGCACCGCGCCAGCGCCAGCGTGAACTGGGCCTGCGCCTCGGCTACCAGGCCGTGCGACCCACGCTGGCGGCCAACGGCCAGTGGGGCGACCGCGAGGGCCGGCTCAGCTACACGCTGCCGGTGACGCTCTACCAATGGCGCGGCCAGGCCGACACCTTCAGCGAGCGGAAGGCGCTGGATGCGATCGGCGATCCGCAGCACCTGCGGGTGGCTGGCGTCGATCAGTATTGGGGCGGCGGCTTCAACCTCGCCCCGCGCCTGACCTGGAAGTTGAGCGACACGGACAGCCTGAACCTGCAGCTCTTCGCGCAGCGCAACAACTTCAACAACCGCGGCGGCTTCGTCACCGAGGTGGTGCAGGGCGCGGCACCGCTGAGCGTGGACGATCGCTTCGTCAGCGGCGGCCACTGGCAGATGCAGCGCGCCAGCCTGCAGTGGGTGCAGCGCTGGGCCGACGGCGCACGGCTGGAGGTCAAGGCCGGCGGCCAGGCCAGCCGCAGCCGCTTTCGCAGCCGGACCGACGGCGTCGATGGCGCCGGCATCAGCACGCTGGAGCGCGACACCACCGGCGACAACCGCGAGCTGAGCGTCACCACCGGCGGCAAGTTCACCCGCCCGCTGGGCGAGGCCCACACGCTGGCGCTGGGCTGGGACGGCGAACAGCGCCGCCGCCGCGAGCTGCGCAGCGTGATCGAAAACGGGGCCCAGCAGCTGGTCGGCTATGACGGCGAGCCCTTCGAGGCCGATCTCGAACGCGCCGCGGTGTTCGTGCAGGACGAGTGGGAGATCGCGCCGCGCTGGTCCACCTATCTGGGCCTGCGCGCCGAGCGCATCGCCATCAGCAGCGCGGGCGTCGACGCCGTGCTGCGCAATGCCAGCCAGGTGGTCACGCCGATCTGGCATGTCAACCACAAGCTCAGCGCCACCGGGCGCGACCTGGTGCGCGCCAGCATCACCCGCAGCTACAAGGCGCCCGATCTCAATGCGCTGATGGCCCGGCCCAGCCTGAACAGCAGCTACCCGGTGAGCGGCCCCAACCCGCAGATCGGTCCCGACCGCATCGGCAACCCGGCGCTCAAGCCCGAGCTGGCCACCGGGCTGGACCTGGCCTTCGAGAAATACCTGCCGCAGGGCGGGGTGCTCAGCATCGGCGGCTTCCACCGCCGCATCGCCGGGCTGATCCGCCAGCAGGTCACGCTGCAGGCGGTGCCCTGGGCGGCGGTGCCGCGCTGGGTGTCGCAGCCGGTCAACCTGGCCCAGGCCCGCAGCACCGGGCTGGAGGTCGAACTGAAGGGCCGTGCCGACGAACTGCTGCCTGCCGACGTCGCGCCCAAGGGCCTGAGCCTGCGCGCCTCGGCCAGCCTGTACCGCTCGACGGTGGACGGTCTGCCCGGCCCCGACAACCGGCTGGAGCAGCAACAGCCCTGGGGCGCCACCGCCGGTTTCGACCAGGTGCTGGGCCCGACGCTGGGCGGCCCGCCGCTCACCGTGGGCGCCAGCCTGGCCTGGACGCCCGGCTACCGCACCCAGCAGACGGTCGATCAGGGGCTGACCGCCGCCCGCATCCGCACCCTGGACGCCTATGCGCTGTGGGCCCTCAGCCGCCAGACCAGCCTGCGCCTGTCCGCCAACAACCTGCTGGCCGACGGCACGCGCAGTTTCAGCGAGCTGCTGCCCGAGGCCGGTGCGCCGCAATCCACGCTGAACACCCGCAGCAACCGCCGCTCGTTCAACGCGGGCGTGCTGGTCAAGTTCTGAGCGCGCGGCGGGGCGGCATGGCCGGCAACCGTCCGCGCGCGCTGCAGGTCTACGCCGGTCCGCGGGCGTTGATCCACCTGCGCGAGCGCGGCCTGCAGCCGGCTGACGTGCGCATGATCCCGGCGGCGGCCGGTGGCCCCAAGGGCCTGGTGCTCAACCCGCTCGATCGCTTCCTGTTCGGCCATTGGCTGGCCGGCAGCCCGCACCCGCTGCACCTGCTGGGCGCATCCATCGGCGCCTGGCGCATGGCCTGCGCGATGCTGCCCGATGCCGACCAGGCGCTGGCCGATCTGGCGCAGCGGTACATCCACCAGCAGTACGACGTGCCCGCGGGCACGTGGCCCGACGCTGCCGAGGTCAGCCGCGTCTTTGCCGAACTGCTGGGCCGGCAGTTCGGCGGGCGCGAGGGCGAGTTGCTGGCCCACCCGCAGCGCCGCCTGCATGTGTTCACCAGCCGCGGGCTCGGCGCGCTGCTGCGGCGCGAGGGCCGGCTGCGCACGCCGCTGGGCTACCTGGGCGCCTTCGCCAGCAACCTGGCCCGGCGCCGCGCCCTGGGCGGCTGGCTGCAGCGGGTGGTGTTCTCCGATCCACGCGACGCGCTGCCGCTGCCGCTGGACGACTTCGCCAGCCGGCGCGTGCCGCTGGACGCCACCAACCTGGGCCCGGCGCTGCGGGCCAGCGGGGCGATTCCCTTCGTGCTGAAGGCGGTGCACGACATCCCCGGCGCACCGCCCGGCGCCTACTGGGATGGCGGCATCACCGACTACCACCTGCACCTGGACTACGCCGCGATGGACCATGGTCTGGTGCTGTACCCGCACTTCCAGCGGGCGCTGGTGCCGGGCTGGCTCGACAAGGGCCTGACGCGCCGCCACGGCAGCACGCCGCGGCTGGACAACGTGGTGGTGCTGGCACCGCGTCCCGAGTGGGTGGCCACGCTGCCCAACGGCAAGCTGCCCGATCGGCAGGACTTCAAGGCCTGGCGCCACGATCCGGCCGGCCGCATCGCGGCCTGGCAACAGGCGCTGGCGGCCGCGCAGCAACTGGCCGATGAAGCGGCCGATTGGCTGGCACATCCGACGCAGGACGCACTGCCGCTGTAGTCGCGCCGCCGCTACAATGCCGTTCCGATTTCTTCACAAGAGCGAGAAGGGCACCATGGTTATGACACCGCGAACTCCCCGGTTCGTCACTGACGTCTAGTCGGCTGCGCTGTCACGCCTGTTCGCTTCTTTTCCCTCTCGAACACCCAAAGCGCGGCGCCCCCCGCGCTTTTTTGTTGCCTGGAGTCCTTCATGATCACGATCACGCTTCCCGACGGTTCGAAACGCGAATTCCCGCAGCCCGTCACCGTGGCCGAGGTGGCCGCGTCCATCGGCGCTGGGCTGGCCAAGGCCGCGCTGGGCGGGCGCGTGGGTTCGGGTGAGGCCGCACGGCTGGTCGACACCAGCTTCCTGATCGACGGCGACCAGCCGCTGGCCATCGTCACCGACAAGGACGTCGACGGCCTGGAGATGATTCGCCACTCCACCGCCCACCTGCTGGCCTACGCCGTCAAGCAGCTGTTCCCCGAAGCCCAGGTCACCATCGGCCCGGTGATCGAGAACGGCTTCTACTACGACTTCGCCTACAAGCGCCCGTTCACGCCCGAAGACTTGGTCGCGATCGAGAAGCGCATGGCCGAGCTGGCCAAGAAGGACGAACCGGTGGTGCGCCGCGTGCTGCCGCGCGACGAGGCGGTGGCGCACTTCAAGGCCCAGGGCGAGTTCTACAAGGCCGAGATCATCGAGAGCATCCCCGCCGGCCAGGACGTGTCGCTCTACCGCGAAGGCGGCTTCGAAGACCTGTGCCGCGGCCCGCACGTGCCCAGCACCGGCAAGCTGCGCCACTTCAAGCTGATGAAGGTGGCCGGCGCCTACTGGCGCGGCGACCAGGCCAACGAGCAGCTGCAGCGCATCTACGGCACGGCCTGGGCCAGCAAGGACGACTTGGCCAACTACCTGCGCATGCTCGAAGAAGCCGAGAAGCGTGACCACCGCAAGCTGGGCCGCGAGCTGGATCTTTTCCACATGGAC
>JAURXG010000582.1 GCA_030654555.1 Aquabacterium sp. | reverse complement strand
CGCGAAGAACCGGCCACAAGGCCGGCCTGTTTCAACGGGCGGAAAGGATGCCGCTGCGCCGCAGGTGCGCATCATCGAACACGCGGACGTGAAGCGCATGTTGCTGGCGCAGAAGAGCTCCTGCGTAGGCGCGCTGGCGCTGGAGCTGTACTGCGCGCGCCTGGTGGACGAGCAGCATACGGCCGAAGCCGGGGCCGCGGACGATGCCCGCCTGCTGCTGGAAGTGCTGACGCCGATCGCCAAGAGCTGGCCCAGCGAGTGGTGCCTGGAGGCCAACAGCCTGGCCATCCAGGTGCTGGGTGGCTACGGCTACACACGCGACTTTCCGGTCGAGCAGTACTGGCGCGACAACCGGCTGAACATGATCCACGAGGGCACCCACGGCATCCAGGGCATGGACCTGCTGGGCCGCAAGGTGGTGATGGACGGCGGCGCGGGCTTGCAGCTGCTGGCCACCACCATCGGCAAGACCATCGAGCGCGCCGGCCCGGTGGCGGGTCTGCGCGAACACGGCACCGAGCTGGCCGACGCGCTCAAGCGCCTGCAGGCCGCCACGCAGGCGGCCTGGTCCACCAGCAACCCCGAGGATGCGCTGGCCAACGCCACGCCCTACCTGCAGGCCTTCGGCCATGTGGTGCTGGCCGGGATGTGGTTGGAGGTGGCGCTGGCGGCGCAGGCCCCTGCCGAGACCGGCACGGCATCGCCCGAGGCGGGCTTCGTGCAGGGCAAGCTGCAGGCCTGCCGCTACTTCTTCGCGTACGAGCTGCCCAAGATCGACGCCTGGCTGGCGGTGGTGGCTTCGCGCAGCGCCATTTGCCGGGCGATGCAGGAGGATTGGTTTTGAGCGCATCCTCGGGGGATGAAAACTTCGACGATTGAGGCCTGGGTCTGGGTGCTGATCTATGGCGGCCTGCTGCTGGCCTGCCTGGGTTGGTTCGTCGCCCGCACCGATGCCGCGCTGGGCTGGGGCCTGGGCATCGTGGGCGCCGTGGCCGCTGCGGCGGGCGTGCTGCTGATCGTCGTGCGCTCGCGCATGGGGCCTTGAGCGGCCTCGGCGGCACTTTTTTACTTATCAACCAAGAGACGGGTTCATGGGCACACCGATTCAACAACTGTTCGACCTGAGTGGGCGCACCGCGCTGGTGACCGGCGGCTCGCGCGGCCTGGGGCTGCAGATCGCCGAGGCGCTGGGCGAAGCCGGCGCCAAGGTGATGCTCACCTCGCGCAAGGCGGCCGACCTGGAAGAGGCCGCCGCGCACCTCAGCGCGCGCGGCATCGACGCGCGCTGGATCGCCGCCGACGCGGCCAAGCCCGACGACGTGCAGCGTGTCTGCACCGAGACGCTGGAGCGCCTGGGCCCCGTCGACATCCTGGTCAACAACGCCGGCGCGGCCTGGGCGGCCCCGGCCGAAGACCACCCGCTGGCCGCGTGGGACAAGCTGATGAACCTGAACGTGCGCAGCCTGTTCGTCTTCAGCCAGGCGATTGCCAAACTGAGCATGATCCCGCGCCGCCAGGGTCGCATCATCAACATCGCGTCGATCGCGGGCATCGGCGGCAACCCGCCCGACATGAAGACCATCGCCTACAACACCAGCAAGGGCGCGGTGGTCAATTTCACCCGCGCGCTGGCGGCCGAGTGGGGCGCGCACGGCATCAACGTCAACGCCATCGCGCCTGGCTTCTTTCCGAGCAAGATGACCGAGTTCACGCTGGCGCAGCATGGCACCGAGATGGCCGCGCGCACGCCGCTGCAGCGGCTGGGCGACGACGACGACCTGAAGGGCGCGGCGCTGCTGTTCGCCTCGGCCGCCGGCAAGCACATCACCGGGCAGGTCCTGGTGGTCGACGGCGGCGTCAGCTGCGTGATCGGTTGAGCGCCGCCGACGGGTTCACCATGCGCAAGAAAGCCTCGCCCATCCCGTTCCCCGTGCGGGTGCCCTTCGTCGAATCGCTGGGCATCGAGCTGCACGGCTACAGCGAAGGCCATGCCGAGCTGCGCGTCGACCTGGACGAAGGCCACCACAACGCCTGGGACGTGGCGCACGGCGGCGTGGTGATGACGCTGCTGGATGTGTCGATGGCGATGGCCGCGCGCAGCGCCACCGGCCATGCCGGCGGCGTGGCCACCATCGAGATGAAGACCAGCTTCCTGCGCCCGGCCGAGCACCAGCTGCGCGCCGTCGGCAAGGTGCTGCACAAGACCAGCACCCTGGTGTTCTGCGAGGGCTCGCTGTTCGACGACCAGGGCCAGCTGTGCGCCATGGCCACCGGCACCTTCAAGGCCCTGCGCGGCCTGCCGGCGCGGGGCCGCGTGACCACCCAGACCCCCACCGAAACCCCCACGCAGTTGCCCAGCGAGGCAGCTGCAGCCACCCCCGAGGACAACACGCCATGAGCAACCTGATCAACCGCCAGATCCAGCTGGCCTCGCGCCCCACCGGCGAGCCCACCGCCGCCAACTTCCGGCTGGTCGAGACGCCGGTGCCCGAGATCAGCGACGGCCAGGTGCTGGTGCGCCAGCACTTCATGAGCCTCGACCCGTACATGCGCGGCCGCATGAACGACGGCAAGAGCTATGCGCTGCCGCAGCCGCTGGACAAGGTGATGGAAGGCGGCAGCGCCGGCGAGGTGTTGCTGTCGCGCCACCCCGATTTCGTCGTCGGCGACACCGTGATCGGCCGCGGCGGCTGGCAGCAGTACGCGGTGTTCGACGCCAACCAGCGTGGTGCGCTGCAGAAGGTGGACACCAGCCGCATCCCGCTGTCGGCCTACCTGGGTGCCGTGGGCATGCCCGGCGTCACCGCCTGGTACGGGCTGACGCAGATCATCGACCCGAAGGCCGACGAGACGGTGGTGGTCTCGGCCGCCGCCGGCGCGGTGGGCAGCGCGGTGGGGCAGCTGGCCAAGGCGCGCGGCGCGCGCGCGGTGGGCATTGCCGGCGGCGCCGACAAGTGCCGCTACGTGGTCGAGGAACTCGGCTTCGACGCCTGCGTCGACTACAAGGTGCACGCCGACCTGAAGTCGCTGACGCAGGCGCTCAAGCAGGCCTGCCCGATGGGCATCGACGGCAACTTCGAGAACGTCGGTGGCTTGGTGCTGGATGCGGTGATGGCCAATGCCAACGCCTTCAGCCGCGTGGCGCTGTGCGGCACGATCAGCGGCTACAACGGCGCGCCGATCCCGATGGCCGCGCCGTCGCTGATCCTGGTCAACCGCATGAAGGTGCAGGGCTTCATCGTCAGCGAGCACCCGCAGCACTGGCCCGCCGCGCTGAAGGAGCTGGGCGAGGGCGTGGCCAGCGGCAAGCTGAAGTACCGCGAGACCGTGGCCCAGGGGCTGGAATCGGCGCCTGAGGCCTTCATCGGCCTGCTCAAGGGCCGCAACTTCGGCAAGCAGCTGGTCAAGCTGGTCTGAGCGTGGAGGGCGGCCCGCCATGCTGAACCTGGCCTGGACCTGGCAGCGCTTTGCCGACCTGGGGGTCGACAATCTGTACGACCTGCTGGCGCTGCGCTGCCGCGTCTTCATTCTGGAGCAGGGCCCCTACCTCGACCCCGACGGTGCCGACCGCCACAGCTGGCACCTGCTGGGGCGCGACGAGGCGGGCGAGGCACGCGCCTGCCTGCGTATCGTCGACCCCGGCATCAAGTACGCCGAGCCGTCGATGGGCCGCGTGGTGCTGGACAAGGCGCTGCGCGGCAGCGGCCTGGCCGACCGCCTGGTGGCCGAAGGCCTGGCCCGCGCCGACGCGGCCTGGCCAGGCCGCGGCAACCGCATCAGCGCGCAGGCCCATCTGCAGCGCTTCTACGGCCGCCACGGCTATGTGCCGGTCGGCGAGCCGTACCTCGAAGACAGCATCCCGCACATCCAGATGTGGAGGCCCGCATGAATCCGGTGATCACCCACGAGGTCCTCAACCAGGCCGAGCCGCTGGTCGGCGCCAACCTGTTTGCCGGCAACCGGGCGCTGCAGGACGCGCTGCGCTTCAACCGGCCGGGCTACGACGTGCAGCGCTTCACCGCGCTGGGCGCCGAGGCCGGCTCGGCGGCGATGCAGCAGCACGCGCGGCTGGCCAACTTCCACTCGCCGCAGCTCAGGAGCCACGACCGGCTCGGCCGCCGCATCGACGAGGTCGAATTCCACCCCAGCTACCACGCGCTGATGGCCGTGGCCATGCGCCAGGCGCTGCACGGCACGCCCTGGTCGCTGGGCCCCGGCGCGCATGTCGACCGGGCGGCGGCCTTCATGCTGTTCACCGAGGCCGAGCCCAGCATGCTGTGCCCGATCTCGATGAGTTATGCCGTCACCCCGGCGCTGCGTGCCAACCCGGCGATCTTTGCCGACTGGGGGCCGGGCCTGGCCAGCACCGAGTACGACGAGCGCTTCCTGCCCTTCGACCAGAAGCGCGGCCTGTCCATGGGCATGGGCATGACCGAAAAGCAGGGTGGCTCGGACGTGCGCGCCAACACCACCCGCGCCGAACCCGACGGCCAGGATGCCTGGGGCGCGCGCTACCGCATCACCGGCCACAAGTGGTTCCTCTCGGCGCCGATGTGCGACGCCTTCCTGGTGCTGGCCAAGACTGGCGAGGGCGCGGGCGACGGGCTCAGCTGCTTCTTCCTGCCGCGCTGGCTGCCCGACGGCAGCCTCAATGCCATGCGCGTGCAGCGCCTGAAGCACAAGCTGGGCAACCAGGCCAATGCCAGCTCCGAGGTCGAGTTCCACGGCGCCACCGCCTGGCTGGTGGGCGACGAAGGCCGGGGCGTGCCGCAGATCCTGGCCATGGGCACGATGACGCGGCTGGACTGCGCGCTCGGCACCAGCGGGC
>JAURXG010000116.1 GCA_030654555.1 Aquabacterium sp. | reverse complement strand
GTGAAGCTGAACCACAGGTACATCGTGCCGATGTCCTTGTGGTTGGTCGACATCACCCAGCGCATGATGCCGCTGGGCTTGTGCCCGTGATCGTCGTGGCCGTGGTCGGTCGTGTGTGCGTGTGCTGCGTCCATTTCGTTCTCCTGGAGCCTGAATTAGTTCCGTGCAGCCTTGATGTCGGCCGGGGCCACCGCTTCACCGGTCTTGTTCGACCAGCTGTTCTTGGTGTAGGTGATGACCGCGGCGATCTCGGTGTCCGACAGGGTCTTCCACGCCGGCATCGCGCCGTTCAGACGGCCATTGAGCAGCACGTCGATCTGCTGCGCCTTGTCGGCGTTCTGCACGATGGCCGAACCGTCCAGCGCCTTGATCGGGCCGGCGCCCTTGCCATCGGGCTTGTGGCATACCGCGCAGTTGGCGGCGTAGACCTTCTCGCCACGCGCGGCCAGGGCTTCGAGCGCCCAGACCTTGCTCGGGTCATCGGCCTTGGCGGCCATTTCCTTCTTCTTGCCCTCGACCCACTTGGTGTAGTCCTCGGCGGACACCACCTTCACGTGGATCGGCATGTAGGCGTGCTCCTTGCCGCACAGCTCGACGCACTGGCCGTAGAAATCGCCGGTCTTCTCGGCGCGGAACCAGGTGTCGCGCACGAAGCCCGGGATGGCGTCCTGCTTGACGGCGAAGGCCGGCACCATCCACGAGTGGATCACGTCGGTGGCGGTGGTGATGATGCGGATCTTCTTGTTGACCGGCACCACCAGCGGGTTGTCGACCTTCAGCAGGTAGTCGTCGCCCTCGGGCTTGCCGGCGTTGGACATGTTGCGCTGGGACAGGTCCAGCGTGGCCACGAAGCCGATGCCCTCGCCCTCGCCCTTGAGGTAGTCGTAGCCCCACTTCCACTGCATGCCGGTGGTCTTGATCGTGAGGTCGGCGTTGCTGGTGTCCTTCATCGCCACCACGGTCTTGGTGGCCATCATGCCCATCACCACCACGATGACGAACGGCACGATGGTCCAGGCGATCTCGACGGTCACGCTCTCGTGGAAGTTGGCCGACTTGTGGCCCACCGACTTGCGGTGCTTGATGATCGAATAGAACATCACGCCGAAGACGGCCAGGAAGATCACCGTGCAGATCACCAGCATGAACAGGTGCAGGCCCTGCACCTCGGTGGCGATCCGGGTGATCGGCGGGTGCAGGTCGAGCTGGTTCTTGGCCGGGCCGCCGGCCAGGTCGCCCACCGCCAGCACCGCTTGCGCCGTGAATGCCGTGGCCAGGGCAGCCACCCCTCGCACAGCCCGGGACATCCGCGTTTTTGTCGTCATCATCGTCATGCTTTAAGTTCGTGATCCACAGCCCGGTCGCCCGCAGCGCGCGCCAGACGCAAGGCCCGGCGCAGTTCCTGCGCCAGCTCCACCCGCAATTCGGGACGCACGTGGCGGCCGACCCGCACGCTGCGCCCTTCACCCGAAAGCTCCACCAGCGAGCCGTCATCGGCCACCGGCTCCACCCGCACCCATTCGGCACGAAATGACGTGCGCGCCACGGCCGGGCCGAAGTGCTGCTCGACCGACATCTCGCGGTCGGTGAGCGTGATGGTTTCGCGGTCCCGGGCATGGCGCGCCACGACCAGCAGCGCCACGCCGACCGCCAGCAGTTCGAGCCCGGTGAACAGGCCCACGACCGTGACGCCTTGCGACCAGAAGCCGACCGCCACCACCAGCGACAGCCCGCACAACAACAGGTAGGCGACGATCAACTGGCGCGGCGAGAACGAGACGTTGCGTCGCAGGTCGAACAACCAGGCCAGCGGCGCTGCCTGTTCATGGCCGAAACGCCAGCCGCCATCACGCCGCGCGGCAGGCGGCGCGGGCCAGGGGCTGGGTGCGAACGTGACAGACATGAGCGATGGGTGATGTTTCTGGTGTCAGGGCTGGATGGTAGTCGCCCGGACCTGTTTCTGACACAGGGCAATGACGGAGCCCAGAGGCCCGTTCGGACTGCAACAGCCCTGCGCCAGATCAAACGCGGATTCTAGCGGAGTGATACGAGGCCTCTTGTCGCGGACATTCGACTTCAAAGCCGAGGCTTGGGCAGCGTCGCCCGCAAAGCCTCTAGCGAGACCGTGACGGGCTCGCCGCGCGCGGGCCGCGGCGGGGCCTTGTAGGCGTGGCCGTAGACCAGTTCGAAGCTCATCACGATGCGGCCGTCGGCGTCCGCCCGTTCGGCCAGCGCCGCCAGCAGCCGCGCGCGCCAGCGCGGCGTGCGCAAGCCGGCGTGACGCGCGGCGCCGAGGTGGCCGCCCAGCGTGCGCAGCTCGGCCAGCAGGGCCTCGGGCGATGACCAGGTCAGCCGTATCGTTTCCTGGTCCATCACCGGGTCGGCAAAGCCGCCGTGGACCATCAGGTCGCCCAGGTCGTGCATGTCGGTGTAAGGCGGATGCGGCGCGGCCCAGCCGGCCGCGCGGTAGACCGCGCGCAGCTCGCGCAGGGTGTCTGGGCCGTAGGTGGAGAACATCACGAAAGCATCGACCGCCAGCGCGCGGTGCCAGGCCGCCAGCATCGCTGCGGGATCGGCGGCGGTGTGCAGCACGAGGTTGGCCCACAGCATCTGCGCCTGCGCCGGCGGCACGTCGTCGGTCAGCCACACCGGCTGGCGCCGCGCGCCCCAGGCCCACCACGGCGCCTGCAGGGCCTGGCGGCTGCGTGCGGCCAGCGCCGCGGTGGGTTCGGCCACGCTGCGTTGGGCCTGCGGCCACACCGCCTGCACGGCCGCCGCGCCGGCGCCGGTGAAGCCCCACCAATCGAGCCAGCGCTCGGGCGCCCGCTTGATGACCGGCAGCCGCTCGGCCATGCGCCGGGCCACTTCCTGATGCAGCCACGGCGCGGTGTCGGCACGCGCCAGCCGGCCCTGCACACGGGCCAGTGCCCGGGCATCGGTGAGGGGCGGCGGCGCGCTGGCATCGGACATGGTCGGGCAGTATATTGAGCCGATGCGCCCAGCTGCCGGGGCCGGCCCGGCCGACGCGCCCGCCCTCATCGCCACGCCCGCGGCGCCCGCCACGGCAACCTTGCAGACACCTCGTGCCCGCTGGCTGCGGCTGCCGCGGCCCTGCGTGCTGTGCGGCCAGTGGGATCACCAGGGCCTGTGTGGTGATTGTGAACAGCGCTTTCTGGCCACCGCGCCAGCGCGCTGTCCGCGCTGCGCCCTGCCCGCGCCCACCGATGCACCCTGCGGCGCCTGCCTGCGCGAGCCGCCGCCGTTTGCACGCTGCATCACGCTGGCCGACTATGGCTTTCCCTGGGACCGGTTGATCGGCCGCTTCAAGTTCCAGCAACAGCCCGAACTGGCCGCCTTGCTGGCAACAGCACTGCAGGCGGCCGTGCAGCGACACGCCACGGCGCCGCTGGCCACCGTCATCTTGCCGGTGCCGCTGAGCCCGCAGCGGCTGGCCGAGCGTGGGTACAACCAGGCCTGGGAATTGGCGCGCCGCGTCGCCACCGGGCTGGGCCTGCCGGCCGAGGCGGGCTGGCTGCTGCGCCTGCGCGACACGCCGCACCAGGTGGGCCTGTCGCGCGAGGCCCGAGAGCGCAATCTGCGCGACGCGATGTGGGTGGCGCCTGAGGGCCAGCGCGGCCTGGCCGGGCGGCAGGTCGCGCTGGTCGACGACGTGCTGACCACCGGCGTCACCGCCGCGGCGGCCAGCCAGGCGCTGCTGGCCGCGGGCGCGGCCGGCGTGCAGGTGTGGGTGCTGGCGCGCACACCGGCACCCGGCTCCTGACCGACACCATCGGTCCATCGCGCCACCGTCGATGACCGGACAATGGCGCCGCCATGTTCCACATCGTGCTCGTCCACCCCGAAATCCCGCCCAACACCGGCAACGTGAT
>JAURXG010000551.1 GCA_030654555.1 Aquabacterium sp. | reverse complement strand
ACCGGCTGCTCGAAGCGCACGCCGGTGGCCGCCTCCTTGAGCTGCAGGAAGCGCATGTCGAAGGCGGCGTTGTGCGCCACCAGCACGGTGTCCTGCGCAAACGCGTGGAAGGCCGGCAGCACCTTGTCGATGCCCGGCTGGCCGGCCACCATGTCGGGCGTGATGCCATGGATGGCGATGCCCGCGGGCGGAATGCTGCGCTGCGGGTTCACCAGTTGGTCGAAGCTCTCGCCCTTCAGCAGCTTGCCGTTGACCAGCCGGGTGGCGCCGATCTGGATGATCTGGTCGCCGCCGCCGGGGTCGAGCCCGGTGGTCTCGGTGTCGAACACGGTGTAGGCCAGGTCGACCAGCCGACGCTCGTCCAGCGCATGGCTGCTCTCGGTGTTGGCGAACAGGTCGAAGTCGTAGTACTCGGGCCGGCTGTCGCCGCGCAGGAAGGCCGCCTCGCCCGGGGCCTGCGCGGCGGCCTGCGGCAGCAGGAAGCGGAAGAAGGCCTGGTGGCGCACCCGGTCGCGCTCGAACCAGAACTCGCCGGCATGGCGCTGCACCACGTCGCGCACGGTCAGCGAGCTGGTCTCGGCGCCTGTGGAGATCGGGTCGCGTTCCCAGCTCATCACCGTCTCGGTGCTCAGCGCCTGGCCGGTCCACACCAGGTCCAGGTGGGCGCGGCCGCGCTCGGTGGGCTGCAGGCGCAGGTGCACGGTGCTGATGTGAAACTCGTCGCGCAGGCGCAGCGCCAGGTAGGCGATGGCCTGCAGCACCGCGAAGCTGTCGACCTTGAGCCACAGCGAGGCGTCGACCTCGGTGGTGCCGGTGCGCTGGCCGGCGATGGCCTCGATGCGCTGGCGCGCGGCCTGCACCAGGTCGGCGCCCAGCATCTCCTCGAGTGGCCAGCGCGTGGCCAGGCCCTGCATGCTCTGCGCGCTCAGGTCGTTGAGCCGGCGGCTCATGGCCTGCGCCTCCTCGCGGATCACGCCGACGAAGCGCTCGCGCAGCGCGCCGGGCAGGCCTTCGTCGTCGAGCATCTCCACCGCCGCCTGCAGGTTGGCCAGCGAGCCGCGGCTGCCTTCGGTCAGGCCGTGCAGCAGGCGCTCCTGCGCGGCCTCGGCCTCGTACTCGTTGGTGATGTTGTCGAGCATCAGCACGAAGCCGTTGACGGCCTGGGCGGCCTCGGCGCCGTTGGCCGCGAGCGCCATCCCGGGCGCGGCCACCGCGCGCACCGGCGCCAGCTGCACCCGCAGCAGCTGGCCCGAGCGGGTGACGGTGACGAACTGCGCGCTGGGATGGGCCACGTCGCGCTGCAGGCGCTGCTGCACGCTCTCGAGCGCATGCGCCACCAGCTTGCGGTCGAACACGGTGTAGATCGAGCGGCCGAGGCCGATCAGCTCGGCGCCGTCGGCCAGCGTGGGCGCATCGGACAGCGCGCGGAACTGCAGACGCGCGCGGTTGTTGTAGAGCAGGATGCGGCCGTCCAGGTTGCACACCACCACGCTCTGCGTCAGCTCGCTCATCAGCGCGGCCAGGCGGTTGCGCTCCTGCGCCACGCCCTGGCTGGCGCGCGCCACCTCGTCGGCCATGTCGCGCTTGAGCTGATCGCGCTGGCGCGCCAGCTGATTGATCGCCTGCACCAGCCCCTTGGCCGGGCCGGCGGCACCGTCGGCCAGCAGCGGACGCTGCACGTCGGTGCGCAACAGCACCTGGGCCTGCTCGGCCAGCCGCGCGGGCGCGGTGACCCAGCGCGCCACCAGCGCCTGCATCGCCGCGGCAGCGGCCACCGCCAGCGCCAGGCCGGCCATCACCGGCAGCCCCCAGCGCGCCTGCAGCGCGGCGGCCAGGGCGGTGCGCTCGGCGGCGTCCAGGTCGGACCACAGCATGCCGCCGGCCATCAGCGCAAAGGCCAGCAGCAACAGGGCCACCGCCGCCGCACTGCCCAGCACGGCCAGCAGCACGCGCCGATCGGTCCTCATGGCTGCGCCGCCAGCATCGCCCGCACCTTCTGCACCAGCTCCTTGGTGGAGAA
>JAURXG010000548.1 GCA_030654555.1 Aquabacterium sp. | reverse complement strand
GTCTCCACGCCCAGCTTGGGCAGGATGTGCTCCATGTGCTTGGTGATGGTGCGCGGGCTGGCGCCCAGGATCTCGCCGATGTCGCGGTTGGTCTTGCCACGCGCCACCCAGTGCAGCACCTCGGCCTCGCGTGCGGTCAGGCGGAAGGCGGCCACCATCGCCTCGATCAGCGCGGCGTCGTTGGTCTCCGATGCCACGATCAACCATTCATCGTCGCTGCCGTCGTCGCCGCTGACACCGGTGGCGATCAGGCCGTCCTCGGCGCCGTGCATGGCGTGCAGCTCCAGGGTCAGGCGCCGCCCGCCGCGGCCCACCAGCAGCGGCTGCGGCGGCACAGCCTCGGCAGCACCGGGGCGGCGGCCGGCGGCCTCGCGCCGCACCCAGTCGATCAGCGGCACCGGCGCAAACGGCCCTTCGCTGCCGAAGTACTCACGCAGCAGCGTGCGCGCCAGGCCGGTCTGCCACAGCAGCCGGCCGTCGGCCGGGCGCACCACCAGGGTGGCGTGGCCAAAGGCGTCCAGCGCGTTGCGGGCCTGGCGCTGCACCCGCGCGGTCTGGGTGTGGGCAGCGATGCGGGCCAGCACCTCGCGCGGCTGGATCGGCTTGGTCACGTAGTCGACCCCGCCGGCGGCGAAGGCCGCCACGACATGCTCGGTCTCGGTCAGCGCGGTCATGAAGACGATGGGGATCGCCGCGGTGGCCGGGTCGGCCTTCAGCTGGCGCGCCACCTCGAAGCCGTCCATGCCCGGCATCATCGCGTCCAGCAGCACGATGGCCGGCTGCGCCTGGCGCGCGCGAGCCAGCGCGCTGGGACCGTCGGTGGCCACCAGCACGGTGTAGCCGGCGTCGTCCAGCGCATCGTGCAGCAGCGACAGGTTGTCGGGCAGGTCGTCGACGATCAGCACCACCTCGCCGCCGGCATGCATCAGCGGCGCGGGTGGCGCAGGGCGCGAGGTTGCGGTTGGCTCAGGCAGCGTCATGCAGCGTCGGGCAGGCGGTGGGTGGCGGCGTCGACCTCGGCCAGCGCCGCCTGAAGGGTGGACGCCAATGTATCGAGCTGGAAGCCGCGCGCCAGCGCGCGCAGCCGCGCGGTGAAGGCGGCGCTCGCCGGGTGCTCGGCGTCGATGGCGTCGAGCTTCTTCTGGATGCCGCGCAGGTATCCCAGGCGCACCAGCTCGTCGAGCGCCTGCAGCGCGGCGGCGGGCGGTGGCACCAGCGAGGCGGGCGGCGCGTCGACGGTGGGCAGCGCCGCCTCGTCCACCCACTGCAGCGCCAGGCGGCGCTGCAGCCAGCCCTGCAGCTCGGTCATGCGCACCGGCTTGACCAGGAAATCGGCCCGGGCGATGCCCAGGTCGTTCTCCAGCCCCTGGTCGAACGCGTTGGCCGAGACGATGGCCGCCGGCGCGTCGCTCAGGCCCTGTGCGCGCAGTTGGCGCAGCGTGGTCCAGCCATCGATGCCGGGCATCGCCAGGTCGAGGAAGATCGCGTCGACCGGCTGCGTCGCGAGCAGCGCCAGCGCGGCCTCGCCCGATTCGGCCTGCAGCAGCTCGAAGCCCAGCGGCGCCAGGCGGTCGACCAGCAGGCGGCGGTCGGCCTCCTCGTTGTCGACCACCAGCAGCCGCCGGCGCGGTCCCAGGTAGCCGGTGTGGCGCAGCGCGCGCCGGGCTTCACGCGGGCTGGCGCGCGCCTGCAGCTCGGGCAGGTACAGCCGCACGGTGAAGCAGCTGCCCTGCCCCGGCGTGCTGCGCACGGTGAGCTCGCCGCCCATCAGGCCGGTGAGCATGCGCGCGATCGTCAGCCCCAGCCCGGTGCCGGTGGTGGCGTTGCCGCCGGCGGCGGTGCCGCGCACGAAGGGCTCGAAGACCTGGGCCAGCTCGGCCTCGCCCATGCCGGGGCCGGTGTCCTCGATCTCGAAGCGGGCCATCTCGCGGGCGTAGTCGACACGAAAGCTCACCTGGCCGACGCGGGTGAACTTGACCGCGTTGCCCAGCAGGTTGATCAGGATCTGGCGCAGCCGCTTCTCGTCGGCCCGCACCAGCTCGGGCAGCGTACCGGTGCGCTGGTGCACGAAGCGCAGGCCACGCTCGGCGGCCTGCGCCTCGAACAGCCGCACCAGCTCGTCCATGCCCTCGGCAAAGTGCATCGGCCCGGGCTCCAGCGCGAGCCGGCCGCTCTCGATGCGGGCGATGTCCAGCGTGCCTTCGATCAGGCTCAGCAAATGGTCGCCGCCGCGTCGGATGACCTGCACCGCGCCGCGGCGGTGCGCGGGGATCGCGGGATCGTCCTCCAGCAGCTGCGCATAACCCAGGATGCTGTTGAGCGGCGTGCGCAGTTCGTGGCTGATGGCGGTGATGTAGCGGCTCTTGGCCTGGTTGGCGGCGTCGGCCACCACCTTGGCCTGCTGCAGCTGGGCATCGGTGCGCTGGTGCGACTCGATCTCGTGGCGCAGCGCGGCCGCCTGCTGATGCAGCGCCAGCGCCTGTTCGTTCAGCGCCTGGGTCTGGCGGCGTGATTCGGCCTGTGCCAGCGCCCGGCTGCGCTGTGCCAGCACCGCCCACCAGGCCACCATGCCGGCGATCAGCAGCAGCACCGCGAAGGCCTGGCCGAAGCCCGTGCGCAGCAGGGGCGCCACCGCCGCGGCGCTGATGGCGTCCAGCGTGCCCAGCGAGCGCAGACCCAGCGCGTAGAGCGCCGCGAACAGCAACGCCAGCCCCGGCACCACGCCGCACATCAGCAGCAGGTAGGCCGACAGCCCGCCCTGCAGCTGCGGCGCCATGCGCGCGGGCAGCAGGCGCTGCAGCAGCTTGAGCCACTGCGCCGACAGCCGCGCCTGCGGCTTGCACAGGTCGTCGCAGCGGGCGTCGAGCGTGCAGCACAGCGAGCAGATCAGGCCACCATAGGCCGGGCAGGCGGCCATGTCCTCGGGCTCGTAGTCGCGCTCGCAGATGGTGCAGCGGCGCAGCGCCTGGGCGCCGAGATAGGTGCCGGGATGAGCGTCCGGTTGTCGGCCCGGATGCGTGCCCGGTGGCGTGCCCGGTGGCGTGCCCGGATGGGTGCCCGCTTGGGCGGCCTCGGCCGCCTCGATGCGCCGTGCCGCGCCGGTGCGCCGCGCCAGGTAGTAGCGCCCGCCGGTGGCCCAGGCGATCAGCGGCGACGCGACCATCGCCACCACCAGCGCGATCATCGCCGACCAGGCCTGCGCCATCGGCCCGAAGGCCCCAAGGTGCGCGGCGATGCTGAGCACCGAGGCCACGCCCATCGCGCCCACGCCCACCGGGTTGACGTCGTAGAGGTGGGCGCGGCGGAACTCGATGCCCCGCGGGCTCAGGCCCAGCGGCTTGTTGATCACCAGGTCGGCCACCACCGTCATCATCCAGGCGATGGCGATGTTGCTGTAGAGGCCCAGCACATGGCTCAGCGCCTGGAACACGTTGAGCTCCATCAGCACCAGCGCGATCACGGTGTTGAACACCACCCACACCACCCGGCCGGGGTGCTGGTGCGTCAGGCGCGAGAAGAAGTTGCTCCACGCCAGGCTGCCGGCGTAGGCGTTGGTCACGTTGATCTTGAGCTGGCTGACCAGCACGAACAGCGCGGTGGCCGCCACCGCCCAGCCGTAGTTCGGGAACACGTACTCCCACGCGGCCAGGTACATCTGGTTGGGATCGACCGCGCGCTCGGGCGGCACGCTGTGCTGCAGCGCCAGCCAGGCCAGCATCACACCGGCACCCATCTTCAGCACGCCCACGATCACCCAGCCCGGGCCGCCCATCAGCGTGCCCCACCACCAGCGCGCCGCGTGGCCGGGCTTCCTTTCGGGCATGAAGCGCAGGTAGTCGGCCTGCTCGCCCATCTGGGTGATCAGCGCGATGCCCACGGTCAGCGCGGCGCCGAAGCCGACGCCGCTGAACCCGGCGCTCTGGCCATCGACGCCGGCGAAGGCGCCGATGCCCGCCAGCTCGCCCGGGGCCTTGAGCAGCACGAAGCCCAGCGGCAGCACCAGCATGGCCAGCCACAGCGGCTGCGTCCACACCTGCAGCCGGCTGATGGCCGTGACGCCGTGGCTGACCAGCGGGATCACCACCAGCGCGCAGATGCCGTAACCCCAGGCCGGCGGGATGTCGAAGGCCAGCTCCAGCGCGTAGGCCATCACCGCCGCCTCGAGCGCGAAGAAGATGAAGGTGAAGCTGGCGTAGATCAGCGAGGTGATGGTCGAGCCGAGGTAGCCGAAGCCGGCGCCGCGGTTCAGCAGATCCATGTCGACGCC
>JAURXG010000541.1 GCA_030654555.1 Aquabacterium sp. | reverse complement strand
CTTCAGCTCGCCCCAGACCGCGTCCTTCACGTCCTCGTAGGGATCGCCCACCATGGCCTGGATGAGGTGCGAGCCGATGTTGCTGGTCATCACGATCACGGTGTTCTTGAAGTCCACCGTGCGGCCCTGTCCGTCGGTCATGCGGCCATCGTCCAGCACCTGCAGCAGGACGTTGAATACATCCGGATGCGCTTTCTCGATCTCGTCGAGCAGGATCACGCTGTACGGCTTGCGGCGAACGGCTTCCGTCAGGTAGCCGCCCTCTTCGTAGCCCACATAGCCGGGTGGCGCACCAATCAGGCGGGCCACGGAATGCTTCTCCATGAACTCGCTCATGTCGATGCGGATCAGGTGGTCTTCGCTGTCAAACAAAAAGCCCGCCAGCGCCTTGCACAGCTCGGTCTTGCCGACCCCAGTGGGGCCGAGAAACAGGAATGAGCCGGTGGGGCGATTCGGATCGGAGAGGCCCGAGCGTGAGCGGCGAATGGCATTGGCCACGGCCGCAATGGCTTCGTTCTGGCCAATCACGCGATCGTGCAGCTTGGCCTCCATCTGCAGGAGCTTGTCTTTTTCGCCCTGCATCATCTTCGCCACGGGGATGCCGGTGGCGCGGCTCACCACTTCGGCAATTTCCTCAGCACCGACCATGGTGCGCAGCAGCTGGGCTCGGCCACCGTCCTTGGCATTCTTGGCCTTGCCGGCCTCCTGGGCCTGGGCGTCTATCAGACGCTTTTCCAGCTCGGGCAGCTTGCCGTATTGCAGCTCGCCGGCCTTGTTGAAGTCGCCCTTGTCGGTGAGTTCCTTGATCTGGAAGCGCAGCTTTTCTACCTCTTGCATGATGGTTTTTGAGCCTTGGGCCTGGGCCTTCTCGGCCTTCCAGATCTCGTCCAGATCGGCGATTTCCTTTTGCAGCGCGGTGATCTCTTCGTTGATCAACTCCAGGCGTTTTTGCGAGGCCTCGTCCTTCTCGCGCTTGACGGCTTCGCGCTCGATCTGCAACTGGATCAGGCGGCGGTCTTTCTTGTCCATGACCTCGGGCTTGGAGTCCAGCTCGATCTTGATCTTGCTGGCGGCTTCGTCGATCAGGTCAATCGCCTTGTCCGGCAAGAAGCGGTCGGTGATGTAGCGGTTGGACAGCTCGGCCGCAGCCACGATAGCGGGGTCGGTGATCTGCACGCCGTGGTGCGTCTCGTAGCGCTCCTTCAGGCCGCGCAGGATGGCGATGGTGGCTTCCACCGTGGGCTCGCCAACCAGAATCTTCTGGAAGCGGCGTTCCAGCGCTGCGTCTTTCTCGATGTACTTGCGGTATTCATCCAGCGTTGTGGCACCCACACAGTGCAGCTCGCCACGGGCCAGCGCGGGTTTCAGCATATTGCCCGCGTCCATGGCACCTTCGGCCTTGCCGGCGCCCACCATGGTGTGCAGCTCGTCGATGAAGACAATCGTCTGGCCTTCGTCCTTGGCCAAATCCTTCAGCACGTTTTTCAGGCGCTCCTCAAACTCGCCACGGAACTTGGCTCCGGCCAGCAGTGCGGCCATGTCGAGGCTCAGCACGCGTTTGCCCTTCAGCGAATCCGGCACCGCGCCGTCCACAATGCGCTGGGCCAGGCCCTCCACAATGGCGGTCTTGC
>JAURXG010000538.1 GCA_030654555.1 Aquabacterium sp. | reverse complement strand
ACGAGTTGCTGGTCGAGGTGGCGCGCCGCCTGCGCGGCTGCGTGCGCCACAGCGATCAGGTGATGGACGGCGCGCTCGAATCCGCCGGCGTGCGCAGCCACCGCACGCTGGAGGCGGTGGGCCGGCTCGGCGGCGACGAGTTCATCGCGCTGCTGCCCGAGGTGCTGGACGAAGAAGACGCCGAGCGCGTCTCGCGCCGCATCCTCGAAGCGATGCGCGAGCCGATCTTCGTCGGCGGGCAGGAGTGCTTCGTCACCGCCAGCGTGGGCATCGCGATGTACCCGCGCGACGGCAGCTCGGTGGCCGACCTGATGCGCAACTCCGACGTGGCGATGTACTCGGTGAAGAACGCCGGGCGCAACTCCAGCGCGATCTACAGCCCGATGCTGGCCGGGCGCGGGCGCGAGAAGCTCGAGCTCGAGAGCGCGCTGCACAAGGCCATCGAGCGCAACGAACTGGTGCTGCACTACCAGCCCAAGATCGACGTGCGCTCGGCGCGCATGGTGGGCGCCGAGGCGCTGATGCGCTGGCAGCGTGGCACCTCGCTGGTGCCGCCGGGCGACTTCATTCCGCTGGCCGAAGAAACCGGCCTGATCGTGCCGCTGTCCGAATGGGCGCTGCGCGAGGCCGCGCGCCAGGCCAAGGTCTGGGCCGTCAACTTCGGGTTTGCCGATTCGATCGCGGTGAACCTGCCCAACCGCATGTTCGAGCGCAGCGACCTGGTCGAGCACATCCACCAGTGCGTGTCCACCTACGGCGTGCCGCACCGTGCGATCCAGCTCGAGATCACCGAGACGGGCCTGATGAAGGACCTGCAGAACGTGATCCCGTCGCTGCACCGGCTTACCGAGATCGGCGTCGAGATCTCGATCGACGACTTCGGCACGGGCTATTCCAGCCTGGCCTACCTGACCACGCTGCCGATCAGCGAGCTGAAGATCGACCGCAGCTTCGTGCGCGACCTGGGCATCACGCCGCAGAGCTCGGCGGTGGTCACGGCCATCATCGCGTTGGCGCGCTCGCTGGGCCTGCGCGTCATCGCCGAGGGCGTGGAGAACCTGCGCCAGATGGAAGTGCTGCACCGCCTGGGCTGTGGCGTGATGCAGGGCTTCCTGTTCAGCCGGCCGATCCCGCCGGTCGAGCTCGAGCGCTGGCTCGAGCAGACCGTGCTGCCGCGCAAGGCGCCGTGGATCGTGCAGGCCGGTGCCGAGCGCCTGGAGCCACCGCGCACCACGGGCGGCCGGCGGCCGTGAGCTTGTCTCCCCCCCGAAGCGCCTTCGGCGTCCTTGCAGGCCGCGCTGGGCCAGGGGCCCAGCCCTTCGGCAGGCACAAACGGCTCGCCGTTTGTGTCCGGCCTCAGCCCCCCCAGGGGGGCGCCGCCATGGGCCCGGCGGAGCCGGTTCCCAGGCGTCTGCTGGTAGCGTCCTGCCACGTTTTCGCGGCCTCCCTTTGAGTCTTGGAGTCGTCACTGATGGACGCTGACCGTCCCGCCCCGGCGCAACTGGCCAAGGGCGCATTGCGCCGCCTGGCCATGGCCAAGCTCGAACCCACGCCGGCCCACTACGCGCGCGCCTATGCCGAGGAGGCGGGCGAGCCGCTGCCGGCCGAGGGCGTGCTGCCACTGCGCGCGCGGGCCCCGATCGATCGGCTGGTGATGCGCGCCAGCGACGACGCCACGCTGCGTGTCGAGCTGGCCAGCGCGCTGATGGAGGCCCGCTACGACGATCTGCAGCGTGCGCTGGACCGCGGTGCGGCCCAGGCCGCGGCGCAGGGCCCCGCCTGGTCGCAGCTGATCGACCGCCTCGTGCGCGGGCTCGAGCGTGGCGCCAAGCACTGGACCGGCGCGCGCAAGAAGGACAGCCTGCAGCGTGTGCTCGACGGCAGCCGCAGCGATGCCCAGCGCCTGCAGCAGCGGCTCAAGCAATTGGTGGCGGCCTGGGAGAGCGACCAGCCCGATGAAGACGTGGACGCGGTCAGTTCGCCCGACGCGGCAGCCGCCGCCGCAGCGGCGCCCGTGCCGCAGCCTGTGCTGCAGGCCGCGGTCGGTGCCTCGGCCGATGAATTTCCCCGCGTCGTCGATGACCTGCAGGCCACCGTGTTGGCCGGCTTGCCGACCGGCGAGCCCCGCGCCGCCGAGCTGGCCGACGAACTGGCCGCGCTGGCTGCGCGCGTCGCGCACGAAGGCGCCACGCCGGTGCTGGCCGATGCCGTGGCCGAGGTGTGCCACCGCGTGCGCCGGCTCTACGGCCTGCGCCACGAACTGGTCGACGAGCTGCTGGCGCTGTGCCATTCGCTGACCGACGGCCTGGCCGACCTGGCCGAGGACCGCCACTGGGCGCAGGGCCAGGGCGAGAGCCTGCGCCAGCGCCTGCAGGGGGCGGCGGGGGCGCGCGCGGTGCGCGCCGCACGCGAATTGCTGGACGACACCCGCGAACGCCAGCGCGCGCTGCAGGCCGAGCGCGCCCAGGCGCGTGATGCGCTGAAGCTGATGGTGCGCCAGGTGCTGTCCGAACTGGGCGAACTGGGCAGTGCCACCGGCCGCTTCAACGACAAGGTGAGCGCCTATGCCCAGGCCATCGAGGAGGCCGACTCGCTGGCCAGCCTGGCCTCGGCAGTGCACGAGATGGTCGACGAAAGCCGCACGGTGCACGAGCTGGTGGCCGGCGCGCGCGAGCGGCTGAGCGCCGAGCACGCGCGTGCCAGCGCGCTCGAGTCGCGCGTGCTGGGCTTGGAATCCGAGCTGCGCCGCCTGTCCGACGAGGTGTCGACCGACGCGCTGACGCAGGTGGCCAACCGGCGCGGCCTGGCACAGGCCTTCGAGCAGGAGACCGCGCGCGTGCTGCGCGACGGCGCCGACCAGGCACCGCTGGCCGTCGGCCTGATCGACATCGACAACTTCAAGAAGCTCAACGACAGCCTGGGCCATGCCGCCGGCGACGTGGCGCTGCAGAGCCTGGCCGCGCGCGTGAAGGAATGGCTGCGGCCGGTGGACCACATCGCCCGCTTCGGCGGCGAGGAGTTCGTGCTGCTGTTGCCGGGCACGCCGGTCGACGAGGCCCAGCAGGTGCTGACCCGGCTGCAGCGCCGGCTCAGCGCCAGCCTGTTCATGCACGACGGCCAGGAGGTGTTCGTCACCTTCTCGGCCGGCGTCACGGCGTGGCGGCCGGGCGAGGCGGTGGATGCCGCGCTGGCCCGCGCCGACGAAGGCCTCTACGAAGCCAAGCGCACCGGCAAGAACCGCACCTGCGTGGCCTGAGCCGGGTTTGAGCGGCTCTTGTGCTGGCGCAGGGCCGGCGTCAGCCAGCCGTGGTCAGATCACGGGCGTGCCGAACCCCTTCAACTTCACCATCTCGCCCTTCGACTGCCTGAACGGCGAGCAGCAGCACCTGCTGCGCCGGCACCTGACGATCGAGAGCCTGCCCGAGGGCCACGTGCTGCTGGCGCCCGGCGAGGTGCCCAGCCACCTGTTCGTGCTGGTGCGCGGCCATGTGCAGCAGTGGGACGGCGAAGAGCTGGTGGCCAGCTTCGGGCCCGACGACTGCTTCGACGGCCGCGCGCTGGTGGCGGGCAAGGCCAGCCACCGCTTCGTGGCGGCCGAGCCGGTGCGCACCTGGCGGCTGGACAAGGTGGCGGTGGGCGAGCTGATCGCCGCCAACGCCACCTTCGGCGCGCTGCTGTTTGCCGATCTGTCGCAGAAGCTCAGCGCCCTGGCCGAGCGCCACGGCCGCCACGAGCTGCAGTCGCTGACCATGGCCCGCGTCGACCAGGCCGCGGTGCGGCCGGCCCACACGGTGGACGCCGCCACCGACGTGGTCTCGGTGGTGCGCCTGTTCACCGCCCAGCGCGTGACCAACGTGCTGGTGCGCGATGCCACGGTGCAGCCGCCGCGACTGGGCATCTTCACCACCGCCGGGCTGCAGCGTGCCATCCTGTCGGGCACGCCGCTGGCCACGCTGCCGGTGGGCACGCTGGCCAGCCATCCGCTGGTGACGGTGCGCCCGTCGGACCACCTGTTCGATGCGCTGGCGGTGATGATCCGCCACCGCGTGCAGCGGGTGGTGGTGGTCGATCCGCCGGCCGATGTTGCGACCGGTGGCGCTGCCGAGGCCGAGCCGGTGGTGGTGGGCATCCTCGAGCAGCTCGACCTGCTGAGCTTCCTGTCCAACCACAGCTACCTGGTGATCCGCCAGATCCTGGAGGCGCCCGATCTGGAGGCGCTGGCCGCGGCGGCGGCGCAGATCACCCGCGTGATCGGCTTGATGCACCGCGGCGGCACCAAGGTCAGCCTGATCGCGCGGCTGGTGCAGGAGTTGAACGCCAAGCTGTTCGAACGCGCCTGGCAGCTGCTGGCGCCGCCCGAGCTGGTGGCCAACAGCTGCCTGTTCGTGATGGGCAGCGAGGGCCGCGGCGAGCAGCTGCTCAAGACCGACCAGGACAACGGCCTGATCCTGCGCGACGGCTATGCACCGCCCGACGACCTGGCGGCGATCTGCGAGCGCTTCTCGGCCGCGCTGGCGGCTTTCGGCTACCCGCCGTGCCCGGGCCGCATCATGCTGAACAACCCCGAGTGGCGGCACAGCGCGGCCGAGTTCGGCCACCAGGTGCGCCGCTGGCTGCTGATGCCCACGCCCGACAGCCTGATGGCGCTGGCGATCTTCATCGATGCCCATGCGGTGTGCGGCGATCCGGCGCTGCTGGCCCAGGTGCGCGGCGAGGTGTTTGCGCTGGCGACCGACAACGACGCGGTGCTGGCGCGTTTTGCCGCGGCGATCCAGGCCTTCGAAGGCGAAGGCAGCGCCGCCTGGTGGACACGCCTGTTCAGCCCGGGCGGGCGCAGCGAGCAGCCGCTCGACCTGAAGAAGGCCGGCACCTTTCCGCTGGTGCACGGCGTGCGGGCGATGGCGCTGGCCGAGCGCATCCGCGCCACCGGCACGGTCGAGCGCATCCAGGCCCTGGTGGCCGCGCAGCGCCTGAGCGCCGAGATGGGCAACGAGCTGACCGAATCGCTGCACTTCTTCATGCGGCTGAAGCTGGACGCCGGCCTGGCGGCGATCGACATGGGTCGGCCCGGTCAGGGCATCGTGATGGAGCGCCTGAGCAGCCTGGACCGCGACCTGCTGAAGGACACGCTGGGCGTGGTGAAGCGCTTCAAGGCGCTGCTGCGCCAGCGCTTCCACCTCGACGCGGTGTGAGCCCGGGCGCGGCAACGCGCCGGTGCACCGTGATCACCGCGGCGCTGGCGCCGGCCTTGGGCGCGGCGCTGGCCCCGGCGCAGCCGCTGCAGCCACCGCAACCAGCCGCGTCGGAGGCCGCGCCCGAGGCGCCCGACATGCCCAGCCGCCGCCGCAGCCCCTGCCGCCAGGTCGCGGGCATCAGCGTCCAGGCCGTGTAGCCGAAGGCCAGCGCCACGAGCGCGGCGACGATCAGTGTCTGCAGCATGGTGATCAGCCCCCCAGCGCCAGCGCGGCGCGGTAGGTGACGAAGGCGGCCGCGTAGGCCAGCGCAAACTGGTAGGCGGCCATCAGCAGCGGGTAGCGCCAGCTGTTGGTCTCGCGCCGCACGGCGGCCAGCGTCGAGATGCACTGCGGCGCAAACACGTACCAGGCCAGCAGCGACAGCGCGGTGGCCAGGCTCCAGCCCTGGGCGATCACCGGCGCCAGTTGCTCGGCCACCGCGTCGCCGGCGGCCGACAGCGCGTACACCGTGCCCAGCGCGCCCACCGCCACCTCGCGGGCGGCCAGCCCCGGCACCAGCGCGATCGAGATCTGCCAGTTGAAGCCGATCGGCGCGAACACCTGCTGCAGCAGGTGGCCCAGCTGGCCGGCAAAGCTGTACTGGATGGCCGCACCGGTGGCGCCGGCGGGCGGCGCGGGGTAGGTCGACAGGAACCACAGCACCACCATCAGCGCGAAGATGATCGTGCCCACGCGGCGCAGGAAGATGCGCGCGCGCTCCCACAGGCCGAGTGCCAGCGTGCGCGGCGCCGGCCAGCGGTAGGGTGGCAGCTCCAGCATCAGCGGCTGGTAGCGGTTCTTCATCCAGATGCGCTTGAACACCCAGGCAACACCCATGGCCGACACCACGCCGGCCACATACAGCACAAACAGC
>JAURXG010000495.1 GCA_030654555.1 Aquabacterium sp. | reverse complement strand
GGCGACCCCGTTGTGGATCGCCAGGAAGGGCAGCATCACCCAGCCGAAGGCGGCCACCAAGCCGCCCTGCAGCAGCAGCGTGACGGCGTACGACTGCAGCATCGTGTTGTGCACGCTCCAGGGCGAGCGGCCGGCCTGGCGCAGGCGCTCGCCCTCCAGCTGCCAGGCGCGGCGGATGCCGCCGGGCAGCTCGCGCAGCGCAAAGCGGTAGATGCTCTCGCCCATGCGCGAGCTGGCGTGGTCCTCGGGCGTGGCCACCCAGCGGTGGTGGCCGCGGCCATGCTCGACGGTGAAGTGCCCGTAGGCCGGCACCGCCAGCACCAGCCGCGCCAGCCATTGCTCGACCGGGTTGTTCTTGTGGCCCAGTTCGTGCGCGGTGTTCAGCCCCAGGCCGGCGTCGGTGCCGGCGATGTAGGCCAGCAGCCCCACCGCCCACCAGGCCAGCTCCTGCGTGCCCACCCACCAGGCCACGGCGATCAGCGCCACGAAGTGCAGCGGCACGGTGGCCCAGGTCAGCCAGCGGTAGTAGCGGTCGGCCTCCAGCTGTGGCACCACGGCCTCGGGCGGGTTGTTGGTGTCCTCGCCGATGATCGCGTCGAGCAGCGGCATCAGCCCATAGCTGATCAGCAGCGGCAGGCCCAGCGCTATCTGCCAGCCGGTGGCGTGGTGGGCCCACAGGCCCAGCAGCGGGATCAGCGGGTACACCACCGACAGCGACCAGGCCCAGCGCTTGCGGTCCTGCCAGGTGATGGGCGCGCCACCGGGCTGTGCGGCGGGCGCGGTGTAGGGGTGTGCCATGGGTGCTCTCCTGGCCATGCCCGCGCCGCGGGTCAGGTCTCCTGCGGAATCTTCGCCTGCTTGATGGCCTGGGCAAAGGCCGCCATCTGCTCGACCAGCAGCCTGGCAAAGGCCTCCGACGTGCCCGGTCGCAGCACCAGCCCGGCCTTGTCGGCCGGCGCGCGCAGCTCGGGGTGGGCGATGGCCTCGCGCAGCGCCTTGGCCACCGCGGCGGCCACATCCTTGGGCGTGCTGGCCGGCACCACGAAGCCACCCCAGGGCACCACGTTGACCAGCGGCATGCCGGCCTCGCCGATGGTGGGCACGTCGGGGAACGCGGCGCTGCGCTCGGGCAGCAGCACGGCCATCGGGCGGAACTTGCCGTCCTTCAGCAAGGCCGGCATCACCGACGGCGACGCCCACATCATGTGGATGCGCCCGCCCACCATGTCGACCACCGCCTGCGATTCGCCCTTGTACGGCGCATGCGTCATGTCGGCGCCCGACGAGGCCATCAGCTGCGCCGCCGCCAGCAGCGCGGTGGAGTTGCCCGACGCGTAGCTGTACTTGCCCGGGTTGGCCTTGACATGGGCCAGCACCTCGGCCAGGCGGGCGCCGGGCACGGTCTCGTGCACCATCAGGTAGAAGCTGAAGGTCATGAACTGGGTGAGCGGGGTGAAATCCTTCAAGGCGTCGTAGCCCGGGCTCTTGCGCACATTGGGCACGTACGACAGGGCCGACGCCGTGGCCAGGTAGAGCGTGTGGCCGTCGGCAGGCTGGCGCAGCAGCTCTTGGGCGGCCAGCGCGCCGTCGGCCCCGGGCTTGGGCTCGACGTTGACCGGCTGCTTGATCGCCAGCGACAAGAAGTTGGCCAGGCTGCGGGCGATCACGTCGGTGGCCCCGCCGGCGGTGAAGGGCGTGAGGATGCGCACCGGCTTGGTCGGCCAGGCCGCCTGCGC
>JAURXG010000494.1 GCA_030654555.1 Aquabacterium sp. | reverse complement strand
TACTTCATGGACGGCTTCGGCCAGACCCTGTTCGGCAGCGACATCTACAAGATCGACATCGGCATGCCGAAAGACCCGATCTTCATCCTCGACAAGCTGTTCGACGGCGGCGTGCTGATCAACAAGGAAGACCTCTACGCGGCGCTGATCGCTGCCGGCCTGGTGCTGCTGCTGAGCCTGTTCTTCCAGAAGACCGCCACCGGCCGTGCGCTGCGCGCCGTGGCCGACGACCACCAGGCGGCGCAGTCGATCGGCATCCCGCTCAAGCACATCTGGGTCATCGTCTGGAGCGTGGCCGGCTTCGCCGCGCTGGTGGCCGGCATGATCTGGGGCAGCAAGCTGGGCGTTCAGTTCTCGCTGTCGCAGGTGGCGTTGAAGGCGCTGCCGGTGGTGATCCTGGGCGGCCTCACGTCGGTGCCCGGCGCCATCCTGGGCGGGCTGATCATCGGCGTGGGCGAGAAGCTCAGCGAGGTCTACATCGGCCCGATGCTGGGCGGCGGCATCGAGATCTGGTTCGCCTACGTGCTGGCGCTGCTGGTGCTGCTGGTGCGGCCGCAGGGATTGTTCGGCGAAAAGATCATCGACCGCGTATGAGCGCTCAACAAGAAAGCACCGGGGAATTCCATGCTCTACCGTGAAAACGGCCAGTTCAAGACCAGCTACCGGGCCGACCAGCAGATCTTCCCGATCGCGCAGGACCGCACCCTGATCCTGGCGCTGGTGGCCTTCGCCTTCCTGGCCGTGCCCTTCCTGGTCAGCGAGTACACCTTCCGCGCCATCCTCACGCCCTTCCTGATCCTGTCGCTGGCCGCGCTGGGGCTGAACGTGCTGGTGGGCTACTGCGGCCAGATCTCGCTGGGCACCGGCGCCTTCATGGCCATCGGCGCCTACGGCGCCTACAACTTCTTCGTGCGTATGCCGGGCATGCCGCTGATCGCCGCGCTGCTGCTGGGCGGGCTGTGCGCCACCGTGGTGGGCGTGCTGTTCGGCATGCCGTCGCTGCGCATCAAGGGCCTGTACCTGGCGGTGGCCACGCTGGCGGCGCAGTTCTTCACCGACTGGGCCTTCCTGCGCATCAAGTGGTTCACCAACGATTCGTCGTCGGGCTCGGTCAGCGTGGCGGGTTTGAACGTGATGGGCATGCCCATCGAGACGCCGGTGCAGAAGTACCTGTTCTGCCTGGCCTTCGTCTGCCTGTTCGCCTTGCTGACCAAGAACCTGGTGCGCGGCAACATCGGCCGCGAGTGGATGGCCATCCGCGACATGGACGTGGCCGCCGCCGTCATCGGCATCCGACCGGTCTACGCCAAGCTCACCGCGTTTGCGGTCAGCAGCTTCATCGTCGGCGTGGCCGGCGGGCTGTGGGGCTTCGTGCACCTGGGCTCGTGGGAGCCGGCGGCCTTCTCGGTCGACCGCTCGTTCCAGCTGCTGTTCATGGTCATCATCGGCGGGCTGGGCTCGATCGCCGGCAGCTTCTTCGGCGCCGCGTTCATCGTGCTGCTGCCGATCCTGCTGGACGCGCTGCCCTCGTACTTCGGCATCCCGATCGACACCGCGCTGGCCTCGCACCTCACGTTCATGATCTTCGGCGCGCTGATCGTGTTCTTCCTGATCGTCGAGCCGCACGGCATCGCGCGGCTGTGGTCGACGGGGCGCGAAAAGTTGCGCCTGTGGCCGTTCCCGCATTGATTGACCCACCCCCGCAGCGCCTGCGGCGCTCCCCCTCAAGGGGGCGCCGCCAGCGGACCGGCGAAGCCGGCTCCGCGGCGGCCGCTGGCTTCTTTCCCTTGACCCACCCCTGGAGGCAGACATGAACTTCAAATCCTTCGCCTTGAGCCTTGCCACTGTGGCAACGGCCCTGAGCGCCACGCTGTCCACGCCCGCCTTCTCGCAGGCCAAGGAACAGTTCTTCCCGCTGCTGGTCTACCGTACCGGCCCCTACGCGCCCAACGGCACGCCCTGGGCCAACGGCAAGCAGGACTCCATCAAGATGATCAACGCCCGAGATGGCGGGGTCAACGGCGTGAAGCTCACCTACGAGGAGTGCGAGACCGGCTACGCCACCGACAAGGGCGTGGAGTGCTACGAGCGCCTCAAGGGCAAGGCCGCGACGCTGTTCGACCCGCAGGCCACCGGCATCACCTTCGCGCTGACCGACAAGGTGCCCAACG
>JAURXG010000488.1 GCA_030654555.1 Aquabacterium sp. | reverse complement strand
CGCCAACGTGCAACCCAATTCTGGCTCGCAGGCCAATCAGGCGGTGTTTTTCGGCCTGCTGCAGCCCGGCGACACCATCATGGGCATGAGCCTGGCCGAAGGTGGCCACCTGACCCATGGCATGCCGCTGAACATGTCGGGCAAGTGGTTCAAGGTGGTGAGCTACGGGCTGGACGCCAACGAGGCCATCGACTACGACGCGATGGAACGCCTGGCCCACGAGCACCGCCCCAAGTTGATCATCGCCGGCGCATCGGCCTATTCGCTGCGCATCGACTTCGAGCGCTTCGCCAAGGTGGCCCAGGCCGTGGGCGCGTACTTCATGGTCGACATGGCGCACTACGCCGGCCTGATCGCCGCGGGCGTCTACCCCAACCCGGTGCCGTTCGCCGACGTGGTGACCAGCACCACGCACAAGACGCTGCGCGGCCCGCGCGGCGGCCTGATCCTGATGAAGGACGCGATCGCCAAGCAGATCAACAGCGCGATCTTCCCCGGCATCCAGGGCGGCCCGCTGATGCACGTGATCGGCGCCAAGGCGGTGGCCTTCAAGGAGGCGCTGGCGCCCGAGTTCAAGGTCTACCAGCAGCAGGTGGTGAAGAACGCCGCGGTGATGGCCGAGACGCTGGTGCAGCGCGGCCTGCGCATTGTGAGCGGGCGCACCGAGAGCCATGTGATGCTGGTCGACCTGCGACCGAAGGGCCTGACGGGCAAGGAGGCCGAAGCCATCCTCGGCTCGGCGCACATCACCTGCAACAAGAACGGCATCCCGAACGACCCGCAGAAGCCGATGGTGACCAGCGGCATCCGGCTCGGGTCGCCCGCCATGACCACGCGCGGCTTCGGCGAAGACCAGGCGCGGCAGACGGCCCACCTGATCGCCGACGTGCTGGACCGGCCGAACGACGCCGACAACATCGCGGCGGTGCGTGCCAAGGTGGCCGTGCTGACGCGCGACTTCCCGGTCTACCGCTGAGCACGGCGCGCTGACCCGCCCCCCGGCTCGGCGCCCCTGACGCCACCGCCATGCGTTGCCCCTTCTGCAGCCACCACGAGACCCAGGTCGCCGAGACCCGCGAATCGGACGAAGGCGACGTGGTGCGCCGGCGGCGGCGCTGCCTGAAGTGCGACAAGCGCTTCACCACCTACGAGCGCGCCGAGATCGCGCTGCCGGCGGTGGTCAAGAAGGACGGCGCGCGGGTGGAGTTCGATCCGGCCAAGCTGCGCGGCTCGATGATGCTGGCGCTGCGCAAGCGGCCGGTGAGCATGGAGCAGGTGGATGCGGCGATCGACCGCATCCAGGACAAGCTGATGGCCACCGGCGCACGCGAGCTGCCCAGCGCGCGGCTGGGCGAGCTGGTGATGCGCGAGCTCAAGCGCATCGACAAGGTGGCCTATGTGCGCTTCGCCTCGGTGTACCGCAGCTTCGAGGACGTGGACGAGTTCCGCCAGCTGATCCGCGACATCTGATCCGCCGCGCCGCCTGCTCGGCGCGACGACCCCCACTCCCCCGTTGGGGGGAATGGCCACCACCCCCCGCCGGTGGCCCCTCTTCACGGCACCGGCCGTCCCCCCTCCTGGGCGACGCGCCGCCGGCGTCCGATTTCTACAGTGTGCCCATCGATCACCCCATCGGAGCACACCATGCAGACCAGCCAGATCCGCCCCTTGCCGCGTCAGAAGAAGATTGGTGGGGCACGGCGCCGCGGCTTGTCGATGGTGGAGCTGCTGTGCAGCCTGACGATCACGCTCCTCCTGCTGGGCGGCGCGCTGCCGATGTTCAACGAGCTGCGCACCGGCATGGCGCTGCACGCCACCGCGGCGCTGCTCGAGACCGATCTGCAGTTTGCGCGATCGGCGGCGATCACCGGCGGCACGTCGGTGCGGCTGTCGGTGCTGGGCACCACCGCGGGCGGCAGCTGCTACGTGCTCTACACCGGCGCGGCCGACGCCTGCCGCTGCGAAGGCCGCGGGCAGAGCCGCTGCGATGCCGGCGCGCGGCTGCTGCGGCTGGAAGAGCAGGCCGGCAGCGCCGGCGTGTCGCTGGTGCCGCTGCAGCGCTCGATCGTCTTCGACGCGCACAAGGGCACGGTCACCCCCACCGCCACGGTGCAGGTGGTGGCCGCCGACGGGCGCACCATCCACCAGGTGGTGAACATCATGGGCCGGGTGCGCGCCTGCGCGCTGGCGGGCAGCGTCGGCGGCCTGCCGACGTGCCGGTGATCCGGGCTCGCCCTGCCCCCCCTGACTGCGGGGCAGGCGACGAGCGGTGGCCTGGCAGCGACCAGCGGCCGCTCCCACCCCGCCTGCGGAACAAGCTCAGGCCGCAGCCTGGCGATAATTTGCGCATGCCTTCTCCACGATCCACCCCCGCTGCACAGACCGGCATGACGCTGGTCGAGCTGATGATCGTGATGGCCATCCTGGCCGCGCTGGCGGCGATGGCCTGGCCGGTGTTCCAGGAGGCGGTGCAGCGCAGCCGCCGCGCCGACGGCATGGCAGCGCTGACCGAGATCATGCAGTCGCAGGAACGCTGGCGCGCGAACAACCCCCAGTACCAGGCCACGCTGGCCGACCTGCCGGGTGCGCGCACGGTGTCGCACGACAACCACTACGACCTGTCGCTGGTGGCCGGCAGCGTCACGGCCACGGCCTACACCGCCCGCGCCACGGTGCGCAGCAGCTCGCCGCAGACCTCGGACAGCCGCTGCCAGGTGCTGCAGCTGGTCGTCAACGGCGGCAACATCACCTACAGCTCGCTGGCCAGCGGCAACGCCGCCAACGCCGCACCCGATCCATGCTGGGCACGATGACGGTTGTGCCCGCGTCCTGCGGGCGCCGGCGCCGGGCCGTCGCGCCGGGCTTCACGCTGGTGGAGGTGATGATCTCGCTGGTGATCCTGGCCGTGTTGCTGGCCATCGCGGTGCCGTCGATGCGCGAGTTCGTGGCGCGCAAGCGGGTCGAGGGTGTCGCGCAGGAGTTGGTCACCGATCTGCGCTACCTGCAGGCAGTGCAACAGCAGCGCGGCGCTGCCTCGCGCTTTCCGGTGCGCATCAGCTTCAGCTCGACCGACACCATGTCGTGCTATGTGCTCTATGTCTGGGGCACGGCAGGTATCGACTGCAATTGCGCCCGTTCCGACGGGCCGGTCTGCTTTGACCCCACCGTGGATGGTGCCTCGCAGGAGTTGAAGACCGTTGTCCTGCCCAAGAGCTCCGGGGTCTCGTTCTCGTCCGACCCCGCGTTGCTGACACTCGATGGCTTCAACGGCCTCCCGGTTGGCAACAGAACCATCCAGGCCACGATTCGCGGCACTCGCGGCGGTGAGGTTCGGGTGTCCACGAACGCAACGGCGAAACCGTCGCTGTGTTCGGTGTCGGGCACCGAAAGCTCGATTCCGAGGTGCCCGCCATGATCGCGCGCACCGTGGATCGGCGCCGGGCGAGTGCACGACATGCGGCACGCGGGCTGTCCATCGTCGAGTTGATGATCGGCATCACGATCTCGCTGTTCATCCTGGCCGGCGCCACGATGGTGCTCACCTCGCAGCTCGGCGACAACCGCCGCCTGCTGCTGGAGGCCCAGGTGCAGCAAGACCTGCGCGCGGCGGCCGACATGATCTCGCGCGACATCCGCCGAGCCGGCTACTGGGGCAAGGCGCATTGCAGTGTCTGGCCCGCCGCCAACTGCGCGCTGACCAACAACCCCTACACGGCCATGAACCCGCAGTCGTCGACCGTGCTCGCCCCTGCCACGGCGGTGGTCTACGACCGATCCACCGACGAGGAAGACGGCCGCGTGATCGGCACGGACGACAACTTGGTGGACGGGGCCGCGAATCGCCCGCGCGAACAGGTGGGCTTCCGCTGGAACGCCGACAACCGCACGATCGACTACCTGGTGGGCGCCGGCAACTGGCAGGCCCTGACCGACGCCGCCGTGCTGCAGGTCACCCAGTTCGACATGGTGATCACGGCACGTGACCTGCCGATGCCGTGCGGTGCGGGCGCTTGCCCGGTGCTGGGGCCGGGTGGTTGCCCGCTGTTCCTGCGCTCGCGCGATGTCGCCTTCACCATCGTGGCGCGTGCGGTGCACGATGCCAACGTGCGGCGCAGCATGCGCGACAACGTTCGCCTGCGCAACACCGTGCCCACCGAAGTCTGCCCGGCGCCCGCTGGCCCATGATGCCGTCTCGTCCTCCGCTCCTCATGGCGCCGCGGCGCGGCGTCGCCGCGCTCACCGTGGTGATGATCCTGTTCGTCGTGATGGCGATGGTGGCGGCCTACCCCCACCGCAACCTCGTCTTCGAACAGCGCATCTCGGCCAACAGCTACCGCTCCAACCGGGCGCTCGAGGCCGCCGATGCCGGTGTCGAGTGGACGGTGGCGATGCTCAACGCCGGTCGGGTGGATGGCAATTGCCAGCCCAGTGTGAACCCGGCCTTTGGCGACTTCCGCAGCCGGTATCTGGAAGACTCGAACGACGAGACCAACGGCGAAGGCGGTTACGCGCTCGAATGGGGTGCCACGCTCGCCAACCGCGTCTACCCCGCCTGCATCATCCGAGACGGCGCGCTGAGCTGTGTCTGCCCCAGCATGGGCGGCGCGGTCGCCGACATCGGCGCACCAGCCGACGGCATCGGCAGCGCCTTCCGCATCGCCTTCATCCTGCCGGGCAACGCGGTGCGCGCCGGCGCGATGGAGTTCGCCTCGCGCGGTTGCGCAAACCCCGGCGCCGGGGCCAGTGCCTGCTTCGCGCAGACCCACGACGTGCTGCCGACCGTGGATGGCCTGTCCGGCGCGCTGACCACGGTGGGTCTGGTGCGGGCCCTGCCGATCCCGCCCAAGGCGGCGCTCACGGCTGGCGGGGCCGTCAGCGTCACCGCTGGCGAGCTCCGGGTCCGCAATCCCGACAACAACTCCGGCCTCACGGTTCATGCCGGCGGCGACCTCACGTCGTCCGGTTCCGGCACGTTCGCGCTGGCCGGACCGGCAGGATCGGGCAGCGACGGCCGCCTGACCACAGACGCCACCCTGTCCGCGCTGGCAGCCCAACCCAACGAAGCCTGGTTTCGCGCCCTGTTCGGCATGGACAGCGCCACCTACCAGCGCCAGCCGGCCGTCGTGCGGGTCGACTGCGCCGCGGGATGCACACTGGCAACGCTGAACAACACGCTGGCCGGCTACCCACGCAACCCGATCTGGGTGAACGGCAATCTCAACATCGACGCCGTCGCCAACCTGGGCAGCGCCGTCGATCCGCTGATGCTGATCGTCACCGGCACGCTGACCGTCTCGGCCAACGCCACAGTGCGTGGGTTCGTTCACGCCAACGACGTGGTCTGGAGTTCGGCCGCCACCCTCGAAGGCGCGCTGGTCTCGGCCACCACGTTCACCGCGTCGGCCGTCGCCACCTTGAGCTACGACCGGTCGATGATGGACATCATCCGTCTGCGCTACGGCTCGTTCGTGCGCACGCCGGGCAGCTGGAACCTGACGGTGTTCTGATCCATGTCCACCTGCCGCAAAACCCTCCAACGACGCCGCGGCGTCTCGCTGGTCGAAGCCCTGGTGGCCTTGGCGATCATGGCCTTTGGCATGCTGGCGCTGGTGGGCGTGCAGGCCACCATGCGGCTCAACAGCGACCTGGCCAAGCAGCGCAGCGAGGCCACGCGCATTGCCACCGAAGAGATCGAGCAGTTGCGGTCCTTCATCTCTGTACCCGTCGTGGCAGGCCAGCCCGGCGTGTCCTACGACGAGATCGCGAGCCGCACCGTGGAGGGCTACCAACCCCCGGGCGGCATCGGCAATACCACCTACCGCGTGGTGCGCACGGTGACGCTGGTGCCGGGCTCGCCGCAGAAGGCCGTGACGGTGCAGGTGCAATGGCGTGACCGCACCGACGTGCTGCAGTCCGTCACGCTCGACAGCGTGCTCAGCGGCACGCCACCGAACCTGGGCGCACTGCTGGCGCTGGCCCCGCGCACCTCGCCGGCAACCCAACGCGGCGGCCGCCACGTCACCATCCCGCCTGAAGCGGTCGACCAGGGCGACGGCAGCAGCCGGTTCGTGCCGCCGGGGTCCACGGGCATTGCCTGGTACTTCAACAATCTCTCGGGCGTGATGCGCGCCTGCAATGCCGATGGTGAGTCCTGCGTGCAGGGCACGCTGGTGTCGGGCACGGTGCGCTACCACCTGACGGCCAGCCAACCCGACGGCGCCAGTGCCGAGAACCCGCAAGGCCCGGCGCTCAATCTGGCCGCCGGTCCCAACGCGCTGACGCTGGCGTCGCCGGTCGGCGCAAGCACTGTGGCACGCTGTTATGCAGGCCACTTGTCGGCGTCGGAGTTGTCGGTGCGCAGTGGTGTGAGCTACTACTGCGTGGTCATTCCGGCGCAGGTCACGGGTTGGGGCGGCCGCCTCAATGTGCAGCCCGTCGACGTCACTGACGCGGCCGTCGCCTTCGGCACCAGCGCCACCGGCTACCGGTCTTGCCGCTACACCGCCGACATGCCCAGCGATGCGGACCCCAACGCCGATTTCACGGTCAACGAAGACCATCCCAAGACCTACTGCATGGAGAAGCCCGGCACGCCCACGGCCGAGGTGCCCTGCACCGGCCGGCGCGTCACCGGCAACCTGATCAACCAGAACTTCCTGGTCATTCCGGGCAACCGCAGTTGCCCCACCGAGGAGGGCGGCACCGATCCGCTGGTCAACGGCAACACCCGTCAGCACCAGCCCTGACCGACATGCCGTTGTCCGAGACCGACCAGACCCGGCTGCTGCGGGCCATCGAATTGGCCGAAGGCTCGATCGGGCTGTCCGACCCGAATCCGCGCGTGGGCTGTGTGCTGCACGACGCCGCCGGCCAGGTGGCGGGTGAAGGCTTCACCCAGCAGGCGGGTGGGCCGCATGCCGAGGTGATGGCGCTGCGCGACGCGTCCCAGGCCGGCCGGTCGGTGGCCGGCGGCACGGCCTGGGTCAGCCTCGAGCCCTGCGCCCACCACGGCCGCACACCGCCCTGTGCCGACGCGCTGATCGCCGCCGGCCTGGCCCGCGTCGTGGTGGCCACCACCGATCCGTTTGCGCAGGTGGCCGGCCGCGGCATCGAGCGGCTGCGGGCCGCCGGCGTGGTGGTGGATCTGGCCGGGCCGGGGCCGGCGCAGCGGGCCGCGCATGAGCTGAACATCGGCTTCTTCTCGCGTGTGCTGCGCCAGCGGCCCTGGGTGCGCCTGAAGGCCGCCGCGTCGCTGGACGGTCGCACCGCCCTGCCCGACGGCACCAGCCAGTGGATCACCGGCGAGGCCGCGCGCCGCGATGGCCACGCCTGGCGCCGCCGTGCCGGCGCACTGCTCACCGGCATCGGCACCGTCCAGCAGGACGACCCGCAGCTCGATGTGCGCCTGGTGGCCACGCACCGCCAACCCCTGCGCGTGGTGGTGGATTCGGACTTCTCGATGTCGCCGCAGGCCCGCCTGCTGCGCATACCCGGTCGCGTGCTGGTGGTGGGTGCCTGCGACCGGCCCGAAGCCATCGCCGCGCTGCGCGAGGCCGGCGCCGAGGTGCTGCTGCTGCCCGATGCCGGCGCGGCCCATCGCCGGGTCGACCTGGCGGCCCTGATCGACCGCCTGTCGGCCGATGGCGTCAACGAACTGCATGTGGAAGCCGGCGCCACCCTGAACGCCGCGATGCTGGGCACGGGGCTGGTCGACGAGTTGCTGCTCTACGTCGCGCCGATGCTGCTGGGCCCCGGCCGCGACATCGCCGCCCTGCCCACGCTGCCCTCGCTGGCGATGGCCACGCCGCTGCGCTTCGAAGACGTGCAGCCGGTGGGCAACGATCTGCGCATCCGCGCCCGGCGCGTCGGCGCGGACGCGTTCCTGCAGGCCTAGGCCGGCACGCGCCGGGCAAGGCTGCGGCGCCCCACCTCGGCCGCCACCGCCTCCAGCTGCGCCGCCAGGTTCTGCCGCACCGCGATGCTGCCGATGGCCGGTGGCGGCGGCAGCAGCAGGCCGATCACGGCCGAATAGCGCAGTTGCACCCGCGGCGCATCACGCCGCCCCTTCATCGCGGTGAGCTCGTAACGCCCCTCGAAGACGTCGATCGCCCGGCGCTTGAACAGCCCCAGGTCGAAGCGCACGGCCTTGGCCTCGGCCACCTTCAGCGGCTGGTGTTCGATGTGCAGCAGCACCGTCATCGCCTGGGCAAACAGCATGAAGCGGAACTCGCCCTGCTGCTCGACGACCAGGTGCTCGGCCGCCTTCGGCAAGGCCTTGCGCTCGATCACCCGGCAGGCGCGGATGCCCGGCATGAAGCGCGACAAGGCCGCGTAGTCGGTGATCGTGTCCCACACCGTCTGGGCATCGGCGGCCAGCTCCAGCACCGCCTCGGCCTCGAACCGGCGGCCGCTGCGCTGCACGTCTATCGTCACTGCATCGGTCATCGGGCACCCTGGCTGCGAAAGCGGGCGACGAACCCGCCTGCCCGCTGCGGCGACTGTAGCCCAGCCGATGCAGGCACCCGACCGCAGGCGCGCCTGCCCGCCACCCCCAGGGCGGGCCCGGCACCGCCGCCTCAGTCCGCCGCGAAGCAGTAGAACAGCCCGGCGCCGCCGGTGCTCTTGAGCGCCTCCTGCCCGCAGCCGCGCGACTGGTGCGACGAGTTCCACGACAGCGCCCAGGCGTCGCTGACCAGCCCCAGCCGGTCGTGGTGGCCGGTCATCGCCTGGCCGTCGCCGCTGGCCGTCCAGTTGTTGCAGGTCAGGTTGTAGATCGGCGAGAACGCGGTGCCGTCGATGCGCGAGCCGGTGAGGATGTCGTGCTGGTTGGGGGTGTCGCCGCGGCCCTTCACCGCCTGGCCGCGCTCGTCCAGCGCGGTGGCCTTGGTGATCAGGTTGGCGCCGTGCAGTTGCTCGACGTCGCGCGCGATCAGCGCGCCCTGGGCATTGAACCAGGGGCCCTTGCCGATGCGGTCACGGGCATGCACCGCGGGCACGTCCTGGCCGACGGCGCTGGTGCTCAGGTAGGCGCGCCATTGGCGCTGGCCGGCGCCGGCCGCGCTGGCCAGCTTCTGGCAATGGGCGTCGGCACCGCTCAGCCCGCCCAGGTCAGCGCCCTTGCCCGGCCCCGCGCTGGTGACGAAGAAGCCCATCGGCCCCGTGGTGGGCGTGGTCGCGCAGGCGGCCATCAGGCTGCAGGCCAGGGTGGCCAGCACGCGCTGGGGCAGTGACAGGGGCAGAACGGTCATCGTGAATCTCCAGGAGGGTGGTGCGCTGACTACGTGCCAGCAGGGCCGTGCATTGCTACGGGTCTTCCCGGGTGGGGGAGGGATCGACGGGTGGCGGGGCTCAGGCGGCCATCGCCAGACTCAGTTCGGCGCCGATGCCGCTGTCCGCTGCCGCGCTGCCGCGGCCGATGGCCAGGTACTCCAGCCCGGCGGCCAACATCAGCGCCGGCTCGTAGAGGTTGCGGCCGTCGATCACCACCGGCTGGCGCAGCTGGCGGCGCAGGCGGTCCAGGTCGGGCGTGCGGTAGGCCTTCCACTCGGTGACCACGATCAAGGCGTCGGCGGCCTCCAGCGCGTCCATCGGCTGATCGGCGAAGTGCAACCCGGCCTGGCCCGCAAACGCCAGGCGGGCGGCGTCCATGGCCTGCGGGTCGTGCGCGGTGACGGTGGCCCCACGCGCCAGCAACTGCCCGATGATCACCCGGCTGGGGGCCTCGCGCAGATCATCGGTCTCGGGCTTGAAGGCCAGGCCCCACAGCGCGAAGTGGCGGCCCGTCAGATCGGGCCCGAAGCGCGCCACCACGCGGTCGACCAGCACGGCCTTCTGCCGCTCGTTGGCGCGCTCCACCGCCTGCAGCAGGTGCAGCGGTTCGTCCAGCGCCGCGGCGCTGTGCAGCAGCGCCTTCACGTCCTTCGGAAAGCACGAGCCGCCGTAGCCGCAGCCCGCGTACAGGAAGTGGTGGCCGATGCGCGGATCGCTGCCGATGCCGCGGCGCACCTGCTCGATGTCGGCGCCCAGCTTCTCGGCCAGCAGCGCCATCTCGTTCATGAAGCTGATGCGCGTGGCCAGCATCGCGTTGGCCGCGTACTTGGTCAGCTCGGCCGAGCGCACGTCCATCAGCACCAGCTTCTCGCGCGCCCGCTGGAAGGGCGCGTACAGCGCGCGCATCAGCAGCACGGCGCGCGCATCGTCGGCGCCCACGACGATGCGGTCGGGGCGCATGAAGTCGTCCACCGCGGCGCCCTCCTTCAGGAACTCGGGGTTCGACACCACGCTGAACGGCACCTGCACGCCGCGCTCGGCCAGTGCGTCGGCCACCGCCTGCTGCACCGCCTGCGCGGTGCCCACCGGCACGGTGCTCTTGTCGATGACCAGCTTGTAGTCGGTCATGTGCCGGCCGATGCAGCGCGCGGCCGCCAGCACATGCTGCATGTCGGCGCTGCCGTCTTCACCGGGAGGCGTGCCCACGGCGATGAACTGCATCGTGCCGAAGCGCACGCCCTCGGCCACGTCGGTGCTGAAGTGCAACCGCCCGCCGGCCACGTTGCGTTGCACCACCTCGGCCAGGCCGGGCTCGTAGATGGGCAGCTCGCCCTGGCGCAGCCGCTCGATCTTGCCGGCATCGGTGTCGACGCACAGCACGTCGTTGCCCATCTCGGCAAAGCAGGCGCCGGTGACCAGGCCCACGTAGCCAGTGCCTACAACGGTGAGTTTCATGGCAGTCCTCTCGAAGGTTCGGATGGGTTCAGAAGTTGATCGCCGCGCCCAGCTCGACGGCGTGCGCCGCATCGCGCCGGTCGGCGGCAAAGGCCGGGCCGGGCGTGAAGCGCGACAGCGCCAGCGTCAGCTCCAGCCAGCGCCACTCGCGCAGCGCGATGAACAGGTCCAGCTCGCGGCCCAGCCGCCGGTCGAGGCCCAGCGGGGCGACCGACAGCCGCGCATCGCGCAGCGTGGTCGACGGCAGCACCTGCCGGTAGCGGTGCAGCACCAGCTCGACCGAGCTGTTGCCCAGCAGCCGGATGCCGGTGCCCAGCGTCGCCACGCCCAGGTTGGACAGCTCGGGCTGCAGCAGCTCGCCGTAGCGGCGCAGGCGCTTGACGCCGGCCAGTCGGGCCTTGTTCTCGTGCAGGCCGGTCTGGCGGAAGTTGGCGTCCCGCGTGGCGCTGCGCTCGCCGCCCGAGCCGCGGGCGTAGCCCAGGCTGATCGACGGCCGCAGCGGCACGCTCCAGGCGAAGCTGCTGCCCAGGTCGATCGCGTGGCCGCGCACGCGCCGTGCGGTCGAGGCGCCTGCCGTGACGGCCCCCGAGGTGGCGGTGCTGAAGCCGGTGACGTCTTCATGGCCCCGCAGCTGCGCCACGTCGGCCCAGTAGCGCCAGCGCGAGCCGCCGGCGGCGCGCCACTCGCCGCTGGCGCGCGCGCCCAGCCCGCGCGCACGCAGGTCGCTGGCGTCCGGGTCGCC
>JAURXG010000478.1 GCA_030654555.1 Aquabacterium sp. | reverse complement strand
TGCGACCGGTGGTGACCGAGTTCTTGCGGCTCAGGCGCGTGCGCAGGTAGCGCTCGTAATGCCCCAGGTCGAGGTCGGTCTCGGCACCGTCGTCGGTGACGTAAACCTCGCCGTGCTGGAACGGGCTCATCGTGCCCGGGTCCACGTTGAGGTAGGGGTCCAGCTTGATGAGGGTGACTTTGAGGCCGCGCGATTCGAGGATCGCGGCCAGCGAGGCCGACGCGATGCCCTTGCCGAGCGAGGACACCACACCGCCGGTGACGAAGACGTACTTGGTCATGTCATGCAGCACCCGTGGCGCAGCCGCTGGCGGGCTGCAGGAATGCTCTGGTGGTAAAGCGTGATTATAGGGGTGGGGGGTGGCCGGTCCCGCCGGGCCCGGGCGGTTTCAGGCCGCGGGCTGCATGCCGGCCAGCAGCCGCAGCACCACGTCGGCGGTCTCCTGCGGCTTCTCCATCGGGTAGAGGTGGGTGCCGTCCAGCCACACCAGCCGCTCGCCGGCCAGGCGGCGCACGGTCTCCAGCCCGCCGTGGCGGATCTCGGCCGAGCGGGTGCCGGCGACGAAGGCCACCGGGCAGCGCACCGGGTGGCGGCGCAGCGTGGTGCCCAGCTGGTGCGGCAGCGTGTTGTAGATGCGCGACTCGATCGCCCGGTCGAAGGCCAGCACCACCTGGTCGCCGCGGCGCACGGTGCCCGCGGCGATGTAGTCGGCCAGCATGCCCGGCGCCCAGCGCGCGAACAGCGCCTTGGCGGCGTAGTGATCGAAGGCCGCCTGGCGTGACGGCCATTCGTGGCGCCGCGTGATCGACACCTTGCCCGGCCCCAGCCGCTGCATCAGCCGGCTGCGCTTGAGCACCTGCACCGTGTGCGAGCGCCAGCCGGTGATCACCGGCGAATCCAGCATCACCAGCCCCTGCGCCAGGTCGGGCCGCTTGCTGGCGGCCAGCAGGCTGAGCAGGCCGCCCAGCGAATGGCCCACCAGGTAGGCGCCTGTCGGGGCCTTGTCGTCGATGAAGTCGATCAGCTGGTCGCGCAGCCGCAGCCAGTTGCTGGTCACCGGGTAGCGTGGGTCGTGGCCGAACTGGTCGACCGCCAGCACGCGCCAGCCGGCGGCGCGCCACAGCGCGAACAGTTGCCGGTAGGTGCCGGCGGGGTAGCCGTTGGCGTGGGAGAAGACCAGGGTGGGGCGCATGCGGCGGCGATCAGGGAAACCCCGCAGTGTGCCCCGGCCACCACCCCGTTTCTGGTGAGGCCGCTCCAGTGCGGTGCGCGGGATGGTTGAATCGGGGACTGTTGTCGACGTCCGGTGGCCGCCCCATGCTCAACCCCATCATCTATGCCGTGCCGGTGTTCCTGGCGATGATGGCCGTGGAATACGCCATCGAGCGCCACCGCGGCCAGCCGGTCTACCGCGCCGCCGACACCGTGGCCAGCCTGTCGCTGGGCATCATCAGCCAGCTGGTGGGCGTGTTCACCAAGCTGGCGGCATTGGGCGTCTACACGCTGGTGTGGCAGCACGCGGCGATCTGGCCGCTGCCGGCCGATTCGGTCTGGGTGTGGGTGGGGGCGCTGCTGGCCTACGACTTCTGCTACTACTGGCTGCACCGCATGGGCCACGAGGTGCAGCTGCTGTGGGCCGCCCACGTCGTGCACCACAGCAGCGAGGAATACAACCTCAGCACCGCGCTGCGCCAGACCGGCACCGGCTTCCTGTTCGGCTGGCTGTTCTACCTGCCGATGGCGGTGGTGGGCGTGCCGCCGCTGGTGTTCGCGGTGGTGGGGCTGATCGACCTGCTCTACCAGTTCTGGGTGCACACGCGGCAGGTGGGCAAGCTGGGCTGGTTCGACCGGGTGTTCTGCTCGCCCAGCAACCACCGCGTGCACCATGGCCAGAACGACTACTGCATCGACCGCAACTACGGCGGCATCCTGATCCTGTGGGACCGGCTGTTCGGCAGCTTCGTCGAAGAGCGTGACGGCGAGCCCATCGTCTACGGCATCCGCGGCGCGTTGCGCAGCTTCGACCCGCTGCGCGCCAACCTGCACCTGTACGCCGCGATGCTGCAGGACATGCGCCTGGCCGCCCGCTGGGCCGACAAGGCGCGGGTGCTCTACAAGCACCCCGGCTGGCGCCCCGCCGATGCGGCGGCGGCAGCACCGCGCGTGACGCTGCCGCTGCACCGCTTCGAGCGCTACGCGCCGTCGTTGCCACCGGTGCTGGCGGCGCACGCGCTGGGGCAGCTGGGCGTGCTGATCGCCTTCGCGCTGCACTTCCTGGCGGTGGCGCCGCAGCTGGGGCTGGCGATGGGGCTGGCCTATGCCGCGGTGATCGTCGGCCAGCTGGTGGCGCTGTCGCGGCTGACCGAGCAAGGCCTGGCCGCCCGCCGCAGCGAGCTGGCCCGCTGGTGGGTGGGGGTGGCGCTGCTGGCCGA